>NZ_JAVLSP010000129.1:0-7445 GCF_031528575.1 Candidatus Sororendozoicomonas aggregata | reverse complement strand
TTATCTTGCATGTATAACCGCTCTTGTTATAGAAGTCTACTACCAAATATTTTTCGTCGGCATGAACAAAGCCAGCATTCGTAATAAATACCATGAAAACGAGAGTTGCAAAAGCCGCTAACATACTGTTCATTCTAGTTACCCCATGCAATAAAATTCTAACTGTTAACACACCTGACCAGAGGGTTTATGATAATAACCACTATACTTTTTGTTGTTAGTGGTTTCTACTTTATTTTAAAACCAAAATAACATAAAAAAATATTATTAATTTCAATAAGCTGCTTTGTAAAAACTGTCGCGCATTAAGAAACAAGACCATTGTCATCTATTTTCAAAAAGCAGGTTTATGGATCACAAGCTGTAGTACCTCAATCCCATACCTGATAGGCGTCGGATTGTTCCTCTAATCTGTAATCTGGTCTCTTATAAACTTCAACGCAAAAAAATGCTCAGATAACCAGCGCGCAATACGGGGGTTAGTTGAAAAGCGATTAGCACCGTAACTGATTTGTCGAACGAATGAAACGGATATTCATTCTATTTGGGCAGACATATTTAACGAGCAATACCCGTTACATCGGGTTTTATAGTTAATACCGTCACTTGTTTCTGGTTTTATTTAAGTTTAAGGTGACTTCTTCAATGAAACAATGACTGCTGCAATACCGGTTTTTCCACCCCATACCGCGGCATGCTGGGTCTGTTTATTTGTAACATTCAGATGTTTATCGACATTAAAAGTATTGGTATATTGATTCCCACCCTTCATAAAACAATAATTTTGTTGATTTCTCACGCTAAAAGAGTAACCTCCACAGCTAAGTGTTACAGTCATATCAGGGCCATATGTACTTTGCTTCGCCGACCAAGAATACATATAACCTGTTTTTATAGCTAAAGACTTTTTTGGCTCTCCATACCAATAACCATGCTTGAGCTTATAATCTGTTATCTTGCATGTATAACCGCTCTTGTTATAGAAGTCTACTACCAAATATTTTTCGTCGGCATGAACAAAGCCAGCATTCGTAATAAATACCATGAAAACGAGAGTTGCAAAAGCCGCTAACATACTGTTCATTCTAGTTACCCCATGCAATAAAATTCTAACTGTTAACACACCTGACCAGAGGGTTTATGATAATAACCACTATACTTTTTGTTGTTAGTGGTTTCTACTTTATTTTAAAACCAAAATAACATAAAAAAATATTATTAATTCCAATAAGCTGCTTTGTAAAAACTGTCGCGCATTAAGAAACAAGACCATTGTCATCTATTTTCAAAAAGCAGGTTTATGGATCACAAGCTGTAGTACCTCAATCCCATACCTGATAGGCGTCGGATTGTTCCTCTAATCTGGTTTCTTATACCAATCACACTGTCTAACGACTCTATTGCGGTGGCTGTCTGGGTAAACATTCTGCGATAAATTTTCTCCCCTGGCTGCGGCTAGGCGTGTCACTTTGCCCAGCTAACCACCGTGATGAAGTCAGAAAGCGTGATTGGTGCTCCAACCGGTTTGTTGAACCGATTGAGCAAGCGTTAATTCTATTTGGGCACCAGGTATTTAACGATACTCTGGAACCAGATGGCTTTAGTGTAATCGCCTGAAATGACAATTTGCTTATTTTGAATACCTTTCATAAAAGCAAGTTGTGCATTTTTAGCGGTGAGAGTCTTGAAGCCTGCGTCGGCTGAAGCAAACGCAATCTCAAAAGCGGGTGAGGCAAATTGCCCCGAATGACTGGATACCTGCTGGTCTTTAACCACGTAGTGGCGAACAGGCCCATCTTGACTGCTGATCTGAAAAGTCAAATCCTGGCCTTCGAGTTTTTTGATAAATTTTTGATTTTTTCTACTAGCACGTTTCATCAACAGGCCCAGTAACCATAACAGCAATCTAAACTTCACGCGAACTTTCTCCCGGTAGCATTTCATAACAAGATGCGTAGGATAACTATCAGTCCGACAGGCTGCCAAGCAATATTTTGTAACCCGGACTATTTCGGGCTGACAGACTTTTTTTACTCTAGCCCGGATATTTCATAAACATGCTCCTGGCCTTGCTTGCTCCTTGCGGCTCTAAGGGCAGTTTATGAAATATCCGGGCTAGCGAGGCGCTCACTCAGAAGGCGTGCCTCAGATCAGACCTGGGCGTAACGGATGTCTACACAATCAAGCGCTGTTTGCTAATAATGGCAGCCAGTCTGGCACTTTTATTCTTTGAAGGGCCATTAGTATCCTGAGCGGTCAGTTGATTGAACACAACCTGTTTCTCAGCCTCTCTTTTTTCTTCGTAGAGGACTCGCTGGGCCCTGAGATACTCCTGATCTGCCGGTACATTAGCAAATAAACGACTATCGAGGCCAAAAGAAGCTAGCTCACCCATAAGCATCCTTTTTGTTGGGTACACTCATAATTATAGAGATAGCTCAAGCCTGTGATTCTTTTTTTGTTCTTGCCAAAGTCAGCTCAAGTGAATGTACGGCACTGGCAATAGGGGCGGCAGCATCCTTTAAGAATGTCTTATGCTGCTCTTTGATACCCTTAATCAAAGCAAAAACCATAACCCCCTTGGCCAGGCTTCCATAGTTAAAAGGCATCACATACACAGAATCCGGCTTTTTATCAAGGTGCGCAGTTTCCATACGGAAAAAGTTTTCAGATACGTTGTTTAATTGGATAGACTTATTGCTGATTGCTGCCTCATTAATCAGGCCACCTTCTTCAGTATTGATGAGTGTCAGAAAACCGCCTTTTTTAGGACAACCGTATTTTCCCATCAAAACCATATTGGCGTCCTGATCTATGAGGTACATTGCAGCAGCAGGAGCATTAATATGCGTGGCCAGGTAATGGGTAATGTTATTGCAAAGTTCGTTTAAATCCATAAGTCCATTCATTTTTTCATAAAGCCCTGAAAGTCGCTGTAAGAGCCAATCCTTTTGCTGTTGGAATGTTCTCTGCAATGAATAGCTGTTATTCAGTTTAATGACTGACTGGCTTAATTTTTCAATAGCTGAATTTTGTGATAACCCATAACAGTTCACCCGTTCACCATCGGCTATCAGCTGTAACCAGGCGGTAATTTTTTCAACGGGGGCGTGTATCTGCCGCGACATCAGGTACGATAAAAGCACTATCAACAGAACTATGGCTAACAGCACAATACTATAAATATTCACCCTGTCCCTCAGGGGCATCAACGCATTGGCAACCGGCATTTCAGTGATAAGCAGCAACTTAAAACCTGCGACGGTGACGGATCTGTATGCACCTAACACACTGACACCGTTGATATTATGGTAAGTCGCTATCTGGGTTTTGGTCTCACTGGTGTTTTCTTGTTGTTTCCAGCTTAAATAAGGTGTGCTGCTTAAGAATGACGAACGGCTGGTGAGGGCATCTGATGAGTAAACAACACGGGATACGGTATTGATAATATTGGTCTGTGAGTGGCTGGTTTCAGGATGAACGCTGTCTAAAATCGCGGGAATAGCGTGCCCATAACCGATTTCAAGGGCAAGGAAGCCAAGCACATTATCTTTACTGTCCATAAGGGGGCGAACCATCATATCTGTACTATTTACATTGTCACCAGGGTCAGTGACAGCACCGGAATGAACAGTAGATTTCAGGGTGATGGCCTCATTAACGGTTAAGGCCAGAGGTGAGCTTGCCACGAACTTATCATGGATATTCTTCCCTGATACTTTATCAGCTCTGGCACTGAAAATAACCTGCCCTCTCCTGTTGATAACAAACAGATTATCGTAGGCATGCACAGTAACAAACGCTTTCATGCCCCGCTTAATACTCAACTGCTCAGGCGCAAGACTGGTGCTGAGTAGTTCTTCAGCCGATTTGGACAGATAAGTCATATCCTGCAATAGCGTTGCGTGGTAATGGTCAATCTTTTTTCCGAGCTGTTCGTTAGTCCGGCTGAGGCTTTCCTTTGCGGCAGATACATACTGCGACTTTAGATCGCTGCCAACCATAAAAACAATGATACTCAGTGGCAGAAGCACGACGGTTGTCATTCCTAGAAAGAATTGAACCATTAAACTACGAATTTTCAGGGGCCTTGGCATCCGTGCGCGTCCTGTAATGGGTGAAAATGTCAGCAATAACTACTAGGAGCCTGTCCGAGAATAGACTACCCTACTGTGGTTGCGATAAATTGGTCTAAAAATTCCTGCTTCTTCGTCAAATAGCCCCACTATTATCCTCAGAAGCAGAAATTTTTATCCTCAATTTCTCGTAATCCTCGCTACGGGCGCTATTCTCGGTCAGGCTCCTAGGAGCCTGTCGGACTTAAGACAATTTCGGCCTAAAATCCAGAAAGTGCGACCAGAATTTCCGATTAATTTGCTTAAATAGGTCAACTATTCGCACAAATTGATCGAAAATTCTGACTCGCCCTACTAAATTTTATGCTCGAAAGCATAAGTCCGACAGGCTCCTAGAGTGTTAAATAGTCGTTTTTCAGTTTCACATAATTATCGGCGCTGTAGCGCAGAAAATGACGCTCTTTTTCGGTCAACGCCCGCGATTGTCTGGCGGGGTTTCCCTTGTAGATATAACCACTTTCCAACCGCTTGCCCTGTGGTACAAGGCTGCCTGCACCGACGATGACCTCTTGTTCGATGACAGCGCCGTCCATAACCAACGCACCGATACCAATAAGACAGCGGTCGTGCACTGTACAACCATGAAGCACTGCCTTATGCCCTACGGTGACATCGTTACCAATAGTAAGCGGATAGCCTGCCGGATTGTAATCACTTGCATGGGTAATATGCAGTACCGACCCGTCCTGAATACTGGTTCTTTCACCGATAGTGATTTTATGCATATCTCCGCGTATCACGGCGGTTGGCCAGACTGAACTGTCACAACCGATGGTAACATCACCAATCACTACGGCAGATTCTGCAATGTAGACCCGTTCTTTGATATCAGGTGTTTTTTTTCTAAAGGGTTTTCTAAAGGGTGTCATTTTATGTTTCATAGTAGGTATACGTTCAGGTGAATTTCAATTATCGTCAAAATACCGTGATGCTCAACGGATTAACCAGGAGTGTATTGATGACCAACCCCTTGCTAGAGAATGCTGATTTACCCCCGTTCAGTGCCATAAAGCCTGAGCATGTCAAACCGGCTATTTTGCAGATCATTGCAGACAATGAAGCGTTTGTGGAGAGTTTATTAAAAGGAAGCGCAGAGTTTACCTGGGATACCTTACAGCTCCCTTTGGACACTATTAATGACCGGCTCAGCAAAGCATGGTCACCGGTTGGACATATGAATGCGGTGGTAAACAGTGAGACATTAAGAAAGGCTTACAATGACTGCTTGCCGCTGTTATCTGAATATGCCACCAAAATGAGTCAAAATCCCCGTTTATATCAAGCCTATAAAACTATTGCTGATTCTGAAGCGTTTAAAACCTACGACGAGGCTCAAAAAAAAGTCATTGAAAACCAGCTACGTGATTTCAGGCTCGCTGGTGTCACCCTGCCAGAAGCACAGAAGCAAGAATATAAAGCCTTGAAGAAACGACTGTCCAAGCTGAGCAGTCAGTTTTCCGACAATGTACTTGATGCCACCATGGCCTGGACCAAACTGATTACTGATGAAACCGCACTATCGGGACTGCCTGAATCGGCTATCGCCGCATCAAGGCAACTGGCAGAATCAAAAGGCCATGATAAAGGCTGGTTGCTGACACTGGATTTTCCCAGCTACTTTCCGGTGATGACCTACTGCGATAATCGTTCATTACGAGAGGAACTCTACACAGCTTTTTGCACAAGAGCTTCTGAGCAGGGGCCTGGGGATAAAAAGCTTGATAACTCAGATATCATCCTGGAGATACTGGCTCTCAGGCACCAGCTGGCAAACTTGCTGGATTTTAACAATTATGCCGAGTATTCACTGGCCACAAAAATGGCAGACAATTGCGATGAGGTCATTGGCTTTTTAGAAGAACTGGCCGAGCGTAGCAAACCTCAGGCCGAGCAGGAACTCTCAGAGCTCAAAGCCTACGCACTCAAAACGTTTGGTGCCGAAGATTTGCAGGCCTGGGATATTGGCTATTATGCCGAGAAGCTCAGACAAGCTCGCTACGCTATTTCCCAGGAAGAGCTGCGCCCATGGTTTCCTGCTGAAAAAGCCATTCAGGGAATGTTTGCCATTACCAGCAGACTCTTTGGGGTTCAGTTTGAATCGGTGGCTGACACAGACACCTGGCACGGTGATGTTCGGTTTTTTAATGTCTTTCGTGATGGCGAGGTGATTGGGCGCTTCTATCTGGATTTATATGCCAGAGAACACAAGCGCGGCGGTGCCTGGATGGATGAATGCCGGGTACGCCGTAAAATCATTGATACTGTCCAGTTACCCGTGGCCTACCTGACGTGCAATTTTACACCACCGGTTGGAGATAAACCGGCACTGCTCACGCATGATGAAGTGGTCACGCTATTCCATGAGTTTGGTCATGGCCTGCATCATATGCTGACCCAGGTTGATTATGCGGCAGTATCAGGTATTAACGGCGTTGCCTGGGATGCTGTGGAGCTGCCCAGCCAGTTTATGGAGAACTGGTGCTGGGAGAAAGAAGCCCTGGCAGAAATCTCCGGGCACTACCAAACCGGTGAGACGTTACCAGAAGATAAACTGAACAAGCTGCTGGCCGCACGGAATTTTCAGTCTGCCATGATGATGGTCAGGCAACTTGAATTTTCCCTGTTTGATTTTCGCCTGCATAAGGACTACAAAAAAGGTGTTGATGTACAAACCGTATTAAACCGTGTACGTGATCAGGTGGCGGTTGTGCGCCCTCCTGCATTTAACCGCTTTCAAAACAGCTTCAGTCATATTTTTGCCGGTGGCTACGGAGCAGGCTATTACAGTTACAAGTGGGCAGAAGTCCTTTCCGCTGATGCCTTTTCCCGCTTTGAAGAAGAGGGGATTTTTAATGAGCAAACGGGTCAGTCATTTCTCAATGAGATCCTTGCCAAAGGCGGATCGGCTGAACCTATGACATTATTTATGAATTTTCGGGGAAGAAAGCCCGGCATTGACGCCTTGTTACGGCACAGTGGCATTGCCTGAGCAGTATGAAACACGTGCAGTTGAGCATTGATATCCCGACACTCGTCATTCCCCCAGAGGGGGTGACAGGGAGAGAATAAGGGCTACGGCAGCAGTATGGGTATCAAGGGCATAACCTCGCCTTGCCACAACGACCATGGGTTTTGCCGAGTTTATACTTTGATGTTATCAGAGCCTGGTACAGGAGCCTGTCGGACTTAAGACAATTTCGACCTAAAATTCAGAAAGTGCGAGAAAGTGCGAGAAAGTGCGGCCAGAATTTCCGATCAATTTGCTTAAATAGGTCAACTATTCGCACAAATTGATCGAAAATTCTGACT
>NZ_JAVLSP010000128.1:0-7492 GCF_031528575.1 Candidatus Sororendozoicomonas aggregata | reverse complement strand
TAAAGCTTCATAGTGAAGCTGTTTTACGTTGAAACACTCGGTTTTTGTAGTCGGGAAAACCGTATTTCTGACGACTCCCCGGAATCCATTAAGAGCCAAAGACAATTGGTATTAGACATTGCCGGATAAGCTGGATAAATTTGTGGGTGTCCTGTTCTTTTTTGTTCTTTTTCTGTTCTTTTTTCCAGAGCTGGGCTTAAACTGATGAAATGAAGGCGTGGGATTGACAGGGCCGATGCTAAGTATCAACAGCCGAATGAGCAACGCATATTGCTGATGCTGAAGGGCAAGCGGATAGCTGAAGTCATCAGCCCCCTCGTCGCTGCTTATTTGCCAAAGATATCGATGTTTTCAGCATCCCAGGCGTAATTGATCCAGTAATCTTCGATTTCTTCGCCCACAAAGAAATGCTTGATATGTTCTGGCAGTTGGCCCTTCTTCTCTTTCTTCTTGTTATGAACGACAAAAACAGAAAACTCAGCGCCAGGGTGGCTCTCAAACAGGTGCTGCAAGGTAAACTCAAGTGTTGTTCTTTCGTCGTCTACTTCATCAATCACCAGCACTTTTTTGCCCATCAGGTCGATGTTTGTCTCCAGCCATTGTAACTTGACAGGCTCGTTGGCAGGTTTTGAGCCACTCTCATCACTGTAACGTGACAGAGAGACAGTCAAGATAGGACGGTTGATATAGGTCCGCATGATACGTGCAGGAATCAGGCCGCCACCGCCAATTGCCAGCAGGTAGTCAGGCTCGTAATTATGTTCAGCAATGGCTATTGCGGTATTACGAATGGTGTTATGAATAGTGTCGTAGGTGAAGTTGTAGTGTGGCATGTTGGACATAAGAAGATTGCATCGGGTCATTTGAAGGAAATCCTGCGGATTCTATGGAAGTGATTGCCGTTGTGCAATAGAGAAAAGCGCTGTAAACAGCATGAACGCATTGGCTGCTTATCTTCTAAGGGCGAATCTGCTCTATGGCTATTCCTGTCAAAGCCCTGGCCCTTCTGTCCTGATGGGTTTCTGTCTTCATGAATAAAAATTCAGGTGCTTGACGGCATCTTTATATAAATATATTTTTATATAAATTAATTTTTATTGGTTTGCGCTATGAGTTGCTGCACTGAAACAAAATCCAGTGGCTATCAACAACAAGCCACTGTAATGACTCAATCAGGTCAAATCAGCAAGAACTTCATTCGTTTTCAATGGCGCGTTCAGGGGATGGATTGTCCCAGTTGCGCCAGCAAAATTGAGAATGCTGTTAAAACCCTTGAAGGGGTGATCAGTGTCCGGGTGGCCTTTGCTACTGAACGGCTTATTGTTTTGGCGGACAAACAGACCAACGTGAAAATCGCCGTAATACAAGCAGTAAAAAAAGCAGGTTTTACATTGGCGGGTACAGCCAAAAACCAGGCTGATACAAAACAAGAGGGAATGCCTCAGGGTGTTTTTGCCCGTTTTGGCAACTTGTTGGCTTTTACCATGATGGTGTTGATGGCTGTCATTGCCAGCAAGGTGACACCGGCATACAGCAGCTTTTTATTTACCCTCGCCACCTTATGGGGAATGATTCCCATCGCTCGAAAAGCATCAGGCTTAATCCGCGCAGGCTCACCATTTGCTATTGAAACCCTTATGGTTATTGCCGCAACTGGCGCCTTGGTATTGGGTGAAACGGCTGAAGCCGCCATGGTGTTATTGTTGTTTATGGTGGGAGAGCATCTTGAAGCCTTTGCGGCAGGGCGGGCACGTCAGGGTGTGCAAAAGCTCATGGCTCTGACACCCGACACTGCCCTGAAAATCAATGCTGATGGTAGCCAGAATGAAGTGTTAGCTGAATCGCTCTTGCCCGGCGATGTGATTGAAGTGTGGCCTGGTCAACGGTTAGCCGTGGACGCCAGCTTGTCAGGCCGTACCGCAAGCTTTGATGAAAGTGCCCTTACGGGTGAATCTGTGCCTGTTGAGCATGAGCAAGGCAGTCGGGTGTTGGCAGGTGCGCTGCTGGTGGATAAGGTGTCTCGCTTTATCGTGTTGTCAAAGCCCGGTGAAAATGCGGTTGACCGTATTATTCGTTTGATTGAAGAAGCCGAACAAAGCAAAGCGCCAATCGAACGGTTTATTGATCGCTTCAGCCGGTGGTACACCCCGGCAATGATCATTCTTGCCGCGCTGATAGCCGTTGTACCTCCTTTGCTGATGGGGCAGAGCTGGAATGCGTGGGTATATAAGGCACTGGCATTATTGTTAATCAGTTGCCCCTGTGCATTGGTGATATCGACACCCGCTGCGGTGACCTCAGCATTGGCCGCTGCTTCTCGTCGCGGCGCGCTGGTAAAAGGGGGGGCAGCCCTGGAGCAATTAGGGCGCGTAACCCATATGGCTTTTGATAAAACCGGCACACTGACGGAAGGAAAGCCAATAGTCACAGGTGTTTATGCTTTCTCTGGTGATGAGGCTTTTGTTATCACCAGGGCAGCAGCTGTGGAAACCGGCTCAACCCACCCTTTGGCCGGGGCTATTATTGATTTTGCCAATGAGCGGCAGGTGGTGATTCCAACAGCCAGTCACAGGGAAACAATGACGGGGCTGGGGGTAAAAGGTGACGTTATGGGGCAATCCGTTGTTGTTGGTACCCCTCGCCACCTGATGGAGGCAGTAAAAACGGTGAGCGGTGCTGAAGCGATCCTGACCGGGTTTGAGCAGGAAGGGTGTTCCATCGCTGTAATAACTGTGGATGGTGAGTTGACCGGACTCATTGCGTTAAAAGACACCCTGAGAAAGGGGGGAAAGCAAAGTATTGATCAGCTCAATGCTATGGGTATTAAAAGTATCATGCTCAGCGGTGATAACCCCTTGGCGGTAGCAGCCATTGCCGGTGAGCTTGATATGGACTATCGCGCTGGACTCATGCCGGAAGAGAAATCATCTGCCATTATGAGTTTGACCAGGCAGGGATCGGTGGTTGCTATGGTCGGCGACGGTATTAACGATGCGCCGGCGTTAAAACTGGCCGATGTAGGCATTGCCATGGGCGAAGGCTCTGATGTTGCGTTAGAAACAGCTGACTGTGCGCTGACCCATAATCGACTGGAAGAGTTACCCGGATTAATCAGCCTGTCAAAGGCGACACTGTTTACTATTCGTCAGAACGTTACTTTTGCTATTGGCCTGAAGGCTCTTTTTTTAGTGACATCGTTGTTGGGCTATACGGGACTATGGGTTGCTATCCTTGCTGACACGGGTGCTACGGCAATCGTCACCGCCAATGCACTGAGGTTACTGCGCCATAAAGGGTAAAAAAACGTCTGTTACTTGCTGGCCCCATGGGGTCAATCACCATTTAAGTCATTTCATCAAGCGCCAGGGTTTTGAGATAAAGAAACCGTTGGCGCACCTTATTTTGTCGTTTATTTCTGCGTCATACCTTTTTGAAAGCATAATTTTAAAGCAAAATCCCGACCAGTTTGAGCAAGAAAGTTGTTCCATCACTATAATAGCTGTGAGTGTCTGGCTGATGTTGGTTTTTCATGGTGTTTGTATCTGCCGTGGCCTGCCAGATAGAAGGTATTTTTTAACTATCCAGGCTGCAAGCTTAATAAAGGAGGCTCCCTCGTTGTTATGCGAAGCCTAGGAGCCTGACCGAAAATAGCGCCCTTAGCGAGGATTGCGAGAAATTAAGGATAAAAATGTCTGTTTCTGAGGAGAATAGCGGGGCCATTTGATGAAGAAGCAGGAATTTTTAGACCAATTTATCGCAACCGCAGTAGCGTAGTCTATTCTCGGACAGGCTCCTGGTTCATGCGAGGTGGTGTTTAAACAAAGTACGTCGTAGTCGTAGCAGGTTAAAAGACTTCTGGGGAAATAGGGTTATTACTGTAAACAGATTCACAGGAGGGCTTATGTTGAGGTCAAACGAATCGATTTACCCCAGAGGGACTAAAATTAGACCTATAACCACCAAAGAAAACGTTGGAAGCAGTTTTCTTGACCACAAAAAGACTTTTAACCTCGATTTTTATCAGTTAGACGACAATACAGCACTTTATTACCTGTCAGGCCATCAAGAATCAGGTAAGTATAATGTCTGTGCTTGTATCTCTGTCCGCCTCCATTCCCCAGAAGCGGATAATATATCAGAGCCTGCTCAGATCACGGTATCACAGCCTCGCTATACGATTTTAAACATAGGTATTTCCATGAAATTTAAAGGATTTTTTCTGGATCAACTGCTCCTTTTTCTAGTCGTCGTCAAAACGTGCAGTGAACAACACCATCGCATTTATGTTGACCACCCTGCTCTTTCAGCGACGGAATTCTTTATCAACCTGGGGTTTGTGCCAGACCAGTCAACAGCAAGCATAGATACTTCGAGCTATTGGAGTAACGAAAATTTCAAAATAGAACGGGGATTTTTTGCATTTTTGTACAAGAGAAGAGATCGTTATCGTCAGAATTTGCTTCATCATATAGCGGCATTTCAGGAATTACATACACCCACAGGGACGGAAAGACACCAGTGTAATTGGTTTTGTGACAGCAGTAGGTTATATGGGCATCTTCGCGCTAAAGTTAAAAAAATATTTGAATTTTATCCGCCTTCGTGAGTTCGATGGCTTACATCGTCATCGGGATGAAAGCATAATTCTAGAGCAAAATCCTGACCAGTTTGAGCAAGAAAGTTATTCCATCACTATAATAGCCGTGGGTGTCTGGCTGATGTTGGTTTTTCATGGTGTTTGTACCTGCCGGAGCCTGCCAGATAGAAGGTATTTTTTAACTATCCAGGCTGCAAGCTTAATAAAGGAGGCTCCCTCGTTGCTATGTGAAGCCTGGTTCATGATGCGAGGTGGTGTTTAAACAAAGTACGTCGTAGCAGGTTAAAAAGACTTCTGGGGAAATAGGGTTATTACTGTAAACAGATTCACAGGAGGGCTTATGTTGAGGTCAAACGAATCGATTTACCCCAGAGGGACTAAAATTAGACCTTTAACCACCAAAGAAAACGTTGGAAACGACTTTCTTGAAGACAATAAGACGTTTGACCTCAATTTTTATCAGTTAGACGACAATGCAGTACTTTATTACCTGTCAGGCCTTCGAGAGTCAGGTGTGTATAATGTCTGTGGTTGTATCTCTGTTTGCCTCCAGTCCCCAGAAGCCGATGATATATCAGAGATTGCTGAGATCGATGCATCAAAGCTTCGCTTTACAATTTTAAACATAGGTATTTCCAGGAGATTTAAAGGATTTTTTTTGGACAAACTGCTCCTTTTTCTAGTTGTCGTCAAAACATGCAGTGAACAATACCCTTGTATTTATGTTGACCACCCTGCTCTTTCAGCTATAGATTTCTTTATCGAGCTGGGCTTTGCGCCAGACCAGTCAACGGCAAGCACCGATGCCTCGAGCTATTGGAGTAACGAAAATTTCAAAATAGATCGGGAATGGTTTGCAT
Organism: Candidatus Sororendozoicomonas aggregata; assembly: GCF_031528575.1. Taxonomy (NCBI): domain Bacteria; kingdom Pseudomonadati; phylum Pseudomonadota; class Gammaproteobacteria; order Oceanospirillales; family Endozoicomonadaceae; genus Candidatus Sororendozoicomonas; species Candidatus Sororendozoicomonas aggregata. Next base: position 2,035 of record NZ_JAVLSP010000128.1, on the reverse strand, counting down.
TTTTGTTCGAGGAAGAAGATCGCCATCGCGATATATTGCTTCAGCATATAACAGCGTTTCAGAAATTACATACACCCACAGGGGCAGAAAGACATCATTGTGACTGGTTTTGTGACAGCAGTAGGTTATATGGGCATCTTCGCGCTAAAGTTAAAAAAATATTTGAATTTTATCCGCCTTCGTGAGTTCGATGGCTTACATCGTCATCGGGAGTTCTTGCGCTAACTGATCAATATCTATGTGAGGTTTTAGTGAACGTCTGTCACTTTCGGACATCATGGGGTCAACCCTCTTTTGCGTCATTTCATTAAGCGTCAGACATTTCCACATTTCCACATTTCCACATAAGGAAGTGCTTCAGGCGCTTTCTTCTGTTGTTTATTTTTGTACCATACCTTTTTGAAAGAACGATCTGACCGGTCTGAGCAGAAAGGTAGCTCCATCGCTGTAATAACTGTGGGTATCTAGCCCGGATATTTCATAAACATGCTCCTGGCCTTGCTTGCTCCTTGTGGCTCTAAGGGAGTTTTGCTCAGTCGAACGTACTCCCCGGTACGGCGCTCCTTCGCAAAATCCCTTAGAGCCGCAAGGTTCCGCGCAATTCTCAGGGCAGTTTATGAAATATCCGGGCTAGCTGGCGAGACTCATCGCGTCAAAAAACACCCTGAAAGAGATGATGACAGACCATTGATCGACTGAATACGGTGAGAAATAGCAGTATAATGCTCAGCAGCGGTAGCAACCCTTTGGCGGCGTCGCTAAAACAGGCTTATGTTGCTATTTTATGGGGCTGGTCTCTGGAGGAGCCTGCTATATAAAAGACATTTTTTAACTATCCAGGCTGCAAGCTTAATAAAAGGAAGCTCCCTTGCTGTGGAGTCTGGTTCGTGCAAGGTGGTGCTTAAACAAAGTACGTCATAGCAGTAAAAAAGACGCCAGGGGAAAGAAACTCAGTGGTTGCTACCGCGTACAGTCACAGGAGGGCTTATGCTGAGGTCAAACGAATTGATTTATCCCAGAGGTACCAGAATTAGACCTTTAACCACCAAAGAAAACGTTGGAAACGACTTTCTTGAAGATAACAAGGCTTTTGATCTCAATTTTTACCAATTAGACAACAATACAGTCCTTTATTACCTTTCAGGCGCCCATAAGTCAGGCCTTTATAATGTCTGCGCTTGTATCTCTGTTCGCTTTCAGTCCCCGGAAGCAGCCGATATATCAGCGCCTGCTCATATCAATGCATCAAATCCTCGCTATACCATTTTGAACATAGGTATTTGCCAAGACTTTAAAGAATTTTTTCTGGATCAATTGCTTCTTTTTCTGGCTGTCGTCAAAACGTGCAGTGAACAACACCATCGCATTTATGTTGACCACCCTGCTCTTTCAGCGATGAATTTCTTTATCGACCTGGGGTTTGTGCCAGACCAGTCAACGGCAAGCACAGATACCACAAAGTATTGGAGTAACGAAGATCACAAAATAAAACGGGGATTTTTGGCATTTTTGTACGAGGGCGCAGATCGTTATCGTCAGAAGTTGCTTCATCGTATAGCGGCATTTCAGAAATTACATACACCCACAGGGGCAGAAAGACATCATTGTGACTGGTTTTGTGATAGCAGCAGGTTATATGGGCATCTTCGCGCTAAAATTAAAAAAATATTTGTTTTTTATCCGCCTTAACGTGAGTTCGATGGCTTACATCGTCATTGGGAGTGGGAGTTCTTGCGCTAACTGATCAATATCTATGTGAGGTTTTGGCGAACGTCTGTTGCTTTCGGGCATCATGGGGTCAACCCTCTTGTGCGTCATTTCATTAAGCGTCAGGTGCTTCCTTTTGTGGTTTATTTCTGTACTATACCTTTTTGAAAGAACGATCTGACCGGTCTGAGCAGAAAGGTAGCTCCATCGCCGTAATAACTATGGGTATCTAGCCCGGATATTTCATAAACATGCTCCTGGCCTTGCTTGCTCCTTGCGGCTCTAAGGGAGTTTTGCTCAGTCGACCGTACTCCCCGGTACGGCGCTC
>NZ_JAVLSP010000127.1:0-7565 GCF_031528575.1 Candidatus Sororendozoicomonas aggregata | reverse complement strand
AATGCTATTTTTCATAAAATCGACTGTAGCCAATGTGCGAGTAAGCGATTGGTAACAAGGGACGGTACCGACTTCGAGATTATTGTACTTTTGTCGTTTTGTCCCTGTACATTCCCTGTACAGGATGACGGTTCGGGATGTATTTCAGAGTTTAGTGATTTGACCTTTCAATATCTTCTACATCCTTCCTAGTTTTTAGATATATTCTCTTTGCATTAGATTCAGTGATTCCAAATTTTTTTGCTACCTCCTTGTAACATTCACTGTAATTTTTTGTCTCATATAGCTCTTCTACATAACAGTATATATCGTGATCTCTGTCGAATTTTGACGGCCTGCCGTAATCTATCAAACCAAACGCTTTTCTTGCATCCTCACCACTAACAATTTTGTCCAGGGCATCAGCCAGTTCTTTTTTATCGTAGTCGCTAAGTTCTCCATGTCTTAATATGTAAGCAAGAATACTTAATTGAAAAATTCTCGTCTCTCTACTCACCGATAATTACCCCTAAGAGCCTGTCATACTTGTCCATGGCTGCACGCTTCTCTGGTAGGTGGTCGTGCCTGTCGTAGTGTTTAAAATCGACCCCGACCAACTGGTGAGATTGCAGTAAGTTCCTGCTATCCCGATCCACACCAGCATCAATTAGCAGGTTTTTGCAGGTTCGTCTTATATCTCTCACCACGTAATCGGTTATGTTCGTATTTTGATTCTGGTAACGTCGTAAAGCCTGACGGACAGACGATTGATTGAATTGTTTGTGTCCATAAGCTGTGAACGGCCAATCCCCTATTTTCGGCAGTGATTCAATAATACCTGCCGCTCGATCCGATAGCGGGACTACATGGACTTTGGTCTTTCCGGCCCCCTTTGTATCAATCAGAGTGACAGTATTGCTGTTAAAGTCGTAATCCTCCCATTTTGCCCGCAACACCTGTAAAGGTCTCTGGCCTCCGGTAGCAAAAAGAAAGCGTAGAAAGGCAGCCATTGGTAGGCCCACGGAATACGCCTCCCCTATGGTATGCCATAAGTGCTTTATTTCTTCTTTGGTAAGCACACGAGTCCCCGGTTTTGTCGCATCAGGATTTATTTTGGTAGCTGCTACCGGGTTGCTGGTAATACCAAATGTGGGAGCGTCCATAGGCTGAGTGTGGTCGTTTTCCGCTTTCAAACCATAGTTAAAAGCCGCTGACAGTAAGGCTCTCAACCTGTTTGCACTCGATATTCCCCCCCTGTTGTGTACCTCTGAACATAATTTGACAATATCAGAAGGTGTTACTTCTGACGCTGGGCTATTTGAGAGTACTTTGTTTGCTTTGAGTACGTCTCTATCAAAATATAGGCGAGCCTGGCCAACAGATATTGCTTGTCGTCTATCCATATCATCAAGGTAGGCGTTTAACAGATCCGCAAGCGTCCCACCACTAGGTCGTAGTCGATCAAGGTGTAGCTTTAAGTCGGTGGGACTGACTTCCTGTCTCTGTTTCGCAAGCTCCCCGGCTCGTGTCCGTATCTCCAGGAGAGAAAGTCCAGTTGGATTACCATAGGTGCCTATTTTGATCCTGACGGGTTTAGAATTTCTGTAGTATCGAAAGTATGCTTTAACGCCTCCGGTTTGTCTTTTGAATTCAATGGCACCCATTCCACGTCCCATAGACTCTGCAATCGTGCCCTTGCAGTACTTCACTTGGTTATCCGTAAGCCTCATTTATTCCCCCTGTAGGTGTAGGTAAAACCGGCTGGTGTAGATAAAGGTGTAGAATGCCAGTAATAATTTAAAGGAACAACAAGGACTGTTGATGATGCAAAAGTGGTATAAAAGGCTTATCCGGCAATGGTTTGCTAAAATATCTAAGACTTAAAGAATACTTGATTGAACTCTTGTGCTATATTTTGATGATATGACCTCCTGATTGGCCGCTAAATGCACGTCTGCCGTCATCCGCTTTACTCTTATCACCAGTGGCTTTTTCTCTGTGCTAAACCAAGCGCTGTTAGAAAAGGCCATTGGTATTATTGCAACACCGGTCGGTCCCGAATGAGATCACCCCGGATATCTAGAGGCGTTGCCTGGTATTATTGCTGGGTTTTAGGGTTGATTATTGCCCTTGTCTCGCCATTACCCGCCAGTGCATTTAATCAACTGGAAGGGCAGTTTGTCATTAAACGCAAGGGACCGGCCTGGCAATCGTTTAAAAAATACACCAACCCCGACAAACAGTTTGTCAGCCCTGGTGAGACATATACCCTGCTGGGTGAAAATAAACCCGACGGTGACTGGGTTCAGGTGAAAACGAAGTCGGGTCTTCGCTGGGTTAATAAAGCCCTGGGGGAGATACAGCTCACTGAACCTGACGTAAAAAAGGACGTAAAAAAGGATGTAAAAAAGGATGTAAAAAAAGGTGATATCTATACACTGGCGCTTTCCTGGCAGCCAGGGTTTTGTGCGCTGAATCAATCGCGACAATTGCCTGAGTGCCAAAATCCTCAGGTGAACTGGGTGCTTCACGGTCTATGGCCTTCAAATATGACACCGCCGCACCCTGCCTATTGCAGTGGTTCCTTTAAAAAATCGGCTTGTGACTATCCTTCCCTGGGCTTGGAAAGCAGTCAGTTACTCGCTTTAGACGTTATTATGCCGGGGGTAAAATCTTGCCGGCAACGGTATCAATGGCATAAGCATGGCAGTTGTTCCGGGCTGTCGCCGGGGGGTTACTTTGATACAGCGACACGTTACACCCAATGGTTCAGAAACTCACCTGTGGCGATCCGGTTGGCAACCTTTAAGGGCAAGCAGGTCTCAAAAAAAGCCGCTCTGGAATGGTTTCGCGACTGGGGGGCTGAGGGTTCAGTGACTCTGCACTGTCAGCCCCTGAACAATCAGGAAGTGCTCCAGGAGGTTCGCCTGTATTTTAACCGCCAACTGAGTCACTCTCCCTCAATAGAACAGTTGGTTAAAACACCCTTTTCCCACCAGTGTGGCGATCGTTTTATGATTCCCTAAATACACTGCTATGGAGCCTGTCGGACTTATGCTTTCGAGCATAAAATTCAGTAGGGCGAGTCAGAATTTTCGATCAATTTGTGCGAATAGTTGACCTGTTTAAGCCAATTGATCGGAAATTCTGGCCGCGCTTTCTCGCGCTTTCTCGCACTTTCTGGATTTTAGGCCGAAATTGCCTTAAGTTCGACAGGCTCCTATGATAGAGCTTTACCTGTGAGTTTTCATGGCCAGATCCAAGTCCAAAAAAGCCTATGTCTGTACCGAGTGTGGCAGCGAATCCGCCAAATGGCAGGGACAATGTCCTGACTGCAAAGCCTGGAATACTTTTAAGGAGGTCAATCTTGGCCCGGCCACATCGCCGGCCATCAGTGCCGCCAATAGAGCCGGGTTTGCCGGCACACTTGATACGTTACAACTTCTGCGTGATGTGGATATTGAGGAGGCGCCCCGTTTTTCCAGCGGCATGACAGAGTTTGACCGTGTCTTAGGTGGCGGTTTTGTCACGGGCAGCGCTATTTTGATTGGTGGTCATCCCGGTGCTGGTAAGAGTACCATTTTACTGCAAATCCTTTGCCATGTAGCACAGTCCATGAACGCCCTTTATGTCTCTGGTGAAGAGTCTATGCAGCAAATTGCCGCACGAGCCAGTCGTCTCGGGTTGGCGAATGATCGTTTAAAGATGCTGGCAGAAACCTCTTCTGAAAATATTGTTACGATTGCTGAGCAGGAAAAGCCGGGTATTATCGTCATTGACTCCATTCAGGTGATGTATATGAATGGCATTGATTCAGCGCCTGGGGGCGTCGCGCAGGTGCGCGAATCTGCTGCCTTTCTCACCCGCTTTGCTAAACAAACAGGTACTGTTCTGCTTATTGTTGGGCATGTGACCAAAGATAACTCATTGGCAGGTCCTATGACATTGTCGCACATTATTGATACCCAGCTCATGCTGGGGAATACTGATGATTCCCGCTTCAGGATCATGCGCGCAACAAAAAACCGTTTTGGTCAGGTCAATGAACTGGGCATATTTGCCATGACAGAAAAGGGGTTGCGTGAAGTAAAAAATCCTTCAGCCATTTTTCTGTCAAGAACACCTGAGCCGACTTCTGGCAGTATAATCAGTGTGTTGTGGGAAGGAACCCGGCCTTTACTGGTTGAAATACAGGCGCTTGTGGTCGAATCCCAGCTAGGTAATCCTCGTCGTGTTACTGTTGGCCTTGACCAAAACCGACTGGCAATGTTACTGGCTATACTCACGCGTCACGGGGGAATATTTACCAGCGACCAGGATGTGTTTCTCAATGTTGTCGGTGGTGTCAAAGTCACTGAAACCAGTGCTGACCTGGCCAGTTTGCTGGCTGTTGTGTCAAGCCTGAAAGACAGACCATTACCACAAGATTTAATTGCTTTTGGGGAGGTTGGGCTGGCGGGTGAAATTCGGCCAGTAGCCAATGGGCAGGAAAGACTGGTAGAGGCGGCTAAACACGGTTTTAAACGTATTATTGTCCCTATGGCTAACAAACCCAGAAAGGCCATTGAGGGGGTAACTGTCGTAGCAATTAATAAACTGTCAGAAGCCCTTGATGCTATTTAAATACCCCCTGAGGCTCTTTTGGGTCAAAGCTTCGGTCAGACTCCTGGCACTTTTGTCGTGAGATCCCCCTGACTTTCAGGCAGGGGATATAAGCACTTCAACTTGTTCAAGGTGTCCAGCTCAGGGTGACAAAAGCACCACGGGGTTCATCCCTATACCCATAGCTGGTTGAGTACTCCTTATCCAGTACATTGACAATCTTGAGTTCTGTCTTCAGGGTCGGGCACATCTGCACAGAAGCCCGAAGGTCTGCGGTGACAAAACCAGGCACCTCTACTGTGTTCTGGGCATCGGACCAGCTTGCGCTCTGGGCGCGGACAGTGGCACCAAATGACCAGCGACCAAACGCCCGGTCAATGTTGACATTGAATAATTTATCTGCCCGATAGATTAAGGTGTTGCCTGCGTTGTCACCTGAACGGTTCTCCGGGTTCACAAAGGTCAGGTTAGTGTTGAGCTGCCACTGCGCCAGCGCCGTGGTCAAATTAAGCTCAAGGCCGCGGATGCGCGCTTTATTGATGTTTTTCATTTTACTGGCCTTCATGTCGAATTCCAGCATATCCTTCATGGTATTCTGGTAGGCGTTCACAGACCAGTGTGTTGAGGCAGAGAGTTTACCCTGTAATGACAGTTCAACGTTTTGAGCGGTTTCTGCTTTCAGGTCAGGGTTTTCATAGCCAGGGAAGTAAAGATCCGCAAACGTTGGCGCACGAAAAGCGGTGCCGTATGACGCAATCAGCCGCATATCAGCAGGCAGGTTAAAGCCCCAACTGATATTGCCTGTTGTATTGTTGCCATAAGCCTCATTGTGATCCTGTCGCAAACCTGTTTGCAACTCACTATTACTGAAGGTGGTGGTGTTTTGCGCATAAAAACCCACATTATAACGAGAATCCACTGCGTAGTTGTTTGATGAGTTAACATCCTCATGGGCGTAATCTACACCGGTTACCATCTGCTGGTTATCTGCCCAGGCAATATCATTGACCCAGTTGGCGGCGTATCGTTTGGTAGTTGTCTCGCTGCCCGGATTGCCTGAGATTTTATTTTCATTGGCAATTTTGCTCAAGCCCAGGTTCAGGCGTGTGAGCCAGCGGTCATTGATCCTGAAAGAAGCGCGGGTGTTGACGGAGGTGTTATTAAAATAGGTGGCAGGATAGCTGTCCTTAATACCGTTGTCGTATTCGGTTTTACCTTCGTTATGAGAGAACGTTGCGCCGAGGGTCAGCGAGTTATTCAGCGCGTGTGACAGACTGCCGGAAAGACTCTTGTTCCGGTAAGCGTGATCATCGCCTGATTGCCCGGTTCTGTCGTATCCCTGCGTTTCAAATAGACCCGCCTGCAGGTTAAAGCGTGTGCTGCCTGTTTTTCCGCCGAAGTTGATGGAATGATTGCCCGTTGTCCGGCTACCTACGCTGGTTTTTACTGTCAGAGCAGGCTTACCTTTACCTTGCCGGGTAAAGATATGGATAACACCACCGATGGCATCAGCGCCGTATAAAGTGGAGCGTGGCCCTCTGACGATCTCAATCCGTTCAATTTGAGACGGATCCAGAAATTCCAGAGAAGCTGACCCTGAGTCGGGTGCATTCATCTTCATGCCATCAATCAATACCAGGGTTTGGGCTGATTTGGTGCCCCGTAAAAAAATACCGCTGGCGCTACCGGGACCACCGCTGGTGGTTACTTGCAGTCCAGGCGTTCTGTTCAGCAGCTCGAGCACACTGCTGGCCTGGCTTCGTTCAATAGCCTGGCGGGAAATGACGGTCACAGGTCCTAGTGTTTCATCGGTTGTTTCCGCTGTTCGAGAGGCGGTAACCACCACGTCGTCCAGACTATCCATCTCTTCCCCGTAAGACAGTGGCGATACACTGGTTAAAATACAGGCAGAAGCAATAATCAGTCGGGGGGGGAAAAAAGGGCGTGAGCGGCTTTGTGTAACTATCGTTGGTTTCATTTCGCGTTGGTGTGTTCGGTACGTTTTTGGGTGGTAGAAGACAGTTGTCTTAAGACGTCTAGTTGCTGGCAAAGTTGTTTGACTCCCTGGAGCATTCGCGATGTGGGACGAGTGATCAGATCGCTTTGGAGGGTTATGAAGTGTTGCTTTTCGACAGCAGCAAGGGAGGGCCACTGTTGCCAGAATGTCAACTGTTTCTGAAAGTGAGCGGGCGTTTGCCCTGTTGGGCTGGCATCAATAATAACCTGTGGGTTGCTTGTCAGCAAAGCCTCAATCGATACCGTGGGGATGGATTGGGGCATATTACCAAATACATTGTGACCACCACACACCGTTATTGCCTCATGGATGACCTGGCTCGATCCGACAGTCATTAGTGGGTCTTTCCAGATTTCAAAAAACACGGATAAGGGTGTGCGAGAGGCGAAGGTTTGCTCAAGCAGGGTCAGGGTGTGGTTAAACGATTGGGCGGCAGTAGTGGCCGTCGTCGTATTATTAGTAATCTCGCCCAGTTGATGTAAGGCTTGGGGTATATCATCCAGCGTCCGCACATTGATATAAAATGTTTTTAGCCCGAGCTTTTCCAGTTGCTTTGCCACTGTTGGGGAGTTGCCGTTACTCCAGATCACCACTAAATCAGGCCGTTGTTTAACAATAGCCTCTTCACTGACTTGCGGGAAGCCACCTACATCGGGCAACTGTTTAACCCGTGGCGGGTAATCGCTGTGCTTATCGACGGCAATAACCTGTGGGCCAGCGCCTGCTTCAAACAACAGCTCCGTTGTGCCGGGTGACAGGCTGATAATGCGTGCAGGGGGACTGGAAAGACAGACATGACGGTCATTGCCATCCACACTACAGATACGATTTGACTCGGCAGCCGAAAAAGAGGCTACCCCTGCCAGTAAGGTCAGTAACCAAACCCATGTTGTCTGTCCCATAGTGTTCCTGAATCCTGGAAGCTGTTTTCAATCGTTTGTGAGTTCTAGGAGCCTGTCGGACTTAT
>NZ_JAVLSP010000126.1:0-7858 GCF_031528575.1 Candidatus Sororendozoicomonas aggregata | reverse complement strand
GTCGACCGTACTCCCCGGTACGGCGCTTCTTCACAAAATCCCTTAGAGCCGCAAGGTTCCGCGCAATTCTCAGGGCAGTTTATGAAATATCCGGGCTAGGAGCCTGTCGGACTTAAGACAATTTCGGCCTAAAATCTAGGAAGTGCGAGAAAGTGCGAGAAAGTGCGAGAAAGTGCGAGAAAGTGCGGCCAGAATTTCCGATCAATTTGCTTAAACAGGTCAACTATTCGCATATTCGCACAAATTGATCGAAAATTCTGACTCGCCCTACTGAATTTTATGCTCGAAAGCATAAGTCCGACAGGCTCCTGGGGTTGCTACTTTCTAAGGCAGATGGTTAAACTGACATAAAGTAATAAAAAGCACTTAATGCAGTAGTGTGCTGGGAGTTTTCCATGGAAAAAGCACCTGTCTTAATCAGCATTGTTATCCCTACTTATAATTATGCCCAGTATTTACCCCGAGTCATTGCCTCTGTCTTTCGTCAGGCGTCTGAGTGTTTTGAGTTGATTGTTGTTGATGATGCCTCAACAGATAACACGGCGAATGTTATCACCGATATGGTCATTGCGGGTTGCCCTGTATTTCGTTATCACCGGCTACCAAGAAATCAAGGGGTGTCTGCTGCGCGAAATAAGGGGATATCTCTGGCAAAAGGGCAATACATTTATTTTCTGGACTGTGATGATGAACTCCTTGAAGGTGGCTTGCAGCAGTTTGAGCAGGCAATAAAAGACAATGCCTCAGCAAGCATGCTAGTTGCCCAGTACTTTTCTGTGCAGGTCGGTGGGCAAAAGAAAACACGTTGTCTATGGCAGTTCTCTTCGTCAAAGGAAGAGAATTTCAAACGCTACCTGCTGAACGTTGAGAACTCATTGCTGTGCAGTTCTATTGTGTTCAAGCGCAGTGTGTTTGACCATTACCGTTTTCCTGAGCATTTACGGCTTTATGAAGATGAGCCGGTGTTTTCACATATGCTGGCAAACTATCATGTGGCGAAGATTGACCAGCCAGTGGTATTGATCCATAAACATGAAGGCAGTCTACGTCATAAGATACACCATGGTTTGGTTGAAGCATCTGTGAATGAGACGTTTAACGCCACGCGGCTGCCACAAACACTGATGGCTTACCGTGACCCTTATCTTGGTTTAAAGTACCTGGATCAGTTTAGAACATTGTTTTTAGCGGGCGAATATGGACTGGCGCTCGATCAATACGCCAGTGGTTTCCTGTACAACAAAAAAGCGGCTTTACGGCCCACATTTTTAAGAAAAGCGATTAAGTCCTGGTTTCGCAGGTAGTGAATGTTTTATAGAAAGTTCTATCAATACAGTTGTTTGCTCTGCCTGTTGGTAGTCGCTGTTATACTATTTTACGCAGGTCATATTTTTTTCGGGGGGATGATGCTTGCCGGAATATATGTGACTAATGAGCTGCTGTGGACAGATCATATCCGCTATAACAGACAGAGTGATTACCAATATAGCTTTACGCAGGGGCAACAGATTGAGGCAACTATAGAGGGTGATACGCTTATTATTCCGGCGCTGGCGTCGACTGACAATGTTACTGCTTTGCTTGAAATTACTTGTCGTGCGACATTATCAGGCTATATTTTTGATCCTTATGTAGCGATTCAAGTTGGTAAGAATAATGCTCGTCAATATTTCGAACGTGGCCTTAAAGGCAAGCGTTACCTGAACGTTAGCCACCTGCTATCCAACGAACGACCGATTCAGCTTGAAGTAAAGCATTGTCGTATCACCGAAAAAACAGCGCCACTGGTGGTATTTAATAACCCTGAGTTAGAGGGTAAAAAAATACTGGTGCTTGCACCTCACCCGGATGATGCTGAAATAGCCGCTTTTAATCTTTATCGTCAGTACAACAGCATGATTGTTACGGTAACGGCGGGTGAGTCTGAGCCAGAGCGGGCGCTGATTGAGGAAACAGGCAGCCTGGAAAAAGCCTGTATGCTCAAAGGACGATTAAGGGCCTGGGACAGCGTGGCTGTTCCTCAGTGGGCGGGTTTAACCCCGGATCAGTTGCTTCAGTTAGGTTACCCCGACGGCTGTTTGAAGGCTTTGCATGCCGGTAACACTATTCGGTCTGAGAGTAAAAGGGGGTTTCGGCAGTTTAACTGCCATAAGCTGATAACGGATAATGGAGTAAACCTGAGCTGGGATACGCTAAAACAGGATTTTTCAGAAATTATTCGCACTTGGCAGCCTAACGTTATCGTTACCCCACACCCGACGATGGATGCCCACAGTGATCACCAACTGACGACAAAAGCTGTTCAGGAAGTAGTGAATGATTTGGCATTAGTTGACATTGTTTTTTTGTATTACGCCAATCATTTGCCTGAGACCGATCACTGGCCGTTTGGTGAAAAAGGAACACTTGTTGCGCCGCCCCCTGGAAAACATACGGTGGGTCAGTACTTCTCTGTGCCAGTCCCGGCAAGCATTCAAACAGATAAAGCCTGCGCATTAGCGATGATGCATGATTTACAAGGGCCAGTTTCGTTAAAAAAACAGTTAAGGTACTGGTTGCAAGAGAAGCTGTTAGGCAGGGAAAGGTGTTCCGTTGGAGATGATCCTTACTTTAGAAAAGCAGTACGCATCAACGAGCTGTTTATTGTAGAAAATACAAGGAGCCTGTCGGACTTAAGACAATTTCGGCCTAAAATCCAGAAAGTGCGAGAAAGTGCGGCCAGAATTTCCGATTAATTTGCTTAAATAGGTCAACTATTCGCACAAATTGATCGAAAATTCTGATTCGCCCTACTGAATTTTATGCTCGAAAGCATAAGCCCGACAGGCTCCAAGGCAATAACAGTCTTAAAAGCTGTTCATGCTGCTACTGGGATAAACAGGTCCGAAAAACTGGTTTTGTTGGTTAACCGAAAAGCTGGTTTTGTTGGTTAAATAGCAGGCTATTCTGACATCAATTTTTTATCCGCCATTTCTCCTGAACCTTCCTGGGAGCCTGTTAAGAATACTTACGAGAACGGCAGTGATGAGAGCTTGTGTGAGAAACTGGCCCCATGGTTGATTGAGAATGCTACTACAATGCTAAAAAGGTGAAAGGATGCTCACACTAAGAAAAACAGTGTCAGAACAGTTTGGTTTTTATCTGATTTGTACGGTGATAGTTACTACCGCATTGATTGACCACGAAAAGTCGGTCACTAACATCTACCGTGTAGGGGTTTGCCTGCCCATTTTGTTATGTCTTCGTGGGCTGGATATAAAAGCCTTTATCAGCATGCCTTTTGTACAGCTGTTTTTAACGCTGACACTCTGGAGTACGCTGACATTGTTCTGGTCAGATGCTGGCTCTATAAAGAATATGGCAACGAAATTGCTCTGTGCGACGGTATTTTTATATGCAGTGTTTTTGATGCGCCGCTATCAGTGTGAAAAAGCGCGGTACCTTGAGGGTTTGTTTGTTGCTGCGGGTTGTGCGCTGAGTATCGCGGTACTGATAAAGTTTGATGCGTCTTCAATGATTTACTCTCTGTTTGCAACATCCGGGTATGGGGCATTTGGCAATATCAATGAGATGGCCTGGTTTGTCAGTGGGGCATTGTTGGTGGCTCTGTTTCATGGGGTTCACCCCGGGGGTGAAACAGGTAAAAAAGCTAAAACGCTGGCAATACTGGCGGTGCCGTTGTTGTGCTACATGCTCAGCCAGACAAAGTCCCTGGCGGCGGCGCTCAGTGTCGTGGCGGGTGTACTTTTTTTTATGGTGAGCGCCCTTAAAGCGCCGTACCACAAGTGGTTATACGGTGTTTTGGTGTTATTGCTGACTGTGGCTGTAGCAGGGCATTATAGTTATTCAGATGCGCTGTTCACATTTTACCAGCAGCTAGATAGGAGCAGGGTGGAGATTTATCAATCCGCCTACCAGGCCATCACATCATCGTGGCAGACAGTCGTATTTGGTGAAGGGTTGGCGTCCAGCGCCAGAAATACTCTGTCAAATGGTGAGTTAATGAATAACTGGCATTCCATTTATATAAACACTGTCTTTTATACAGGGATTGTTGGCCTTGTGCTTTTTCTTGCCTGCGTGGGGTATCGGCTCAAACAGGTGATGAGTAGACAGAAGCCACTTTGCTCCTGGGATCTCGTTGTGGTTGGCTCCCTGACTGCTTTTTTGTTTGATGGTAACAGATTTCACAACTATCCCGGCGGTATTTTTATCAGCCTGATGTTGCCACTGTTTTTGGCGAATATTACTCAGGGGAAAAATATAATGAGATAGTTTTATCCCCGTTTTATGAAAAACGACACTTGTGTATTTTTTATTGCTAATCAACTAAGGCTGATTATTCGTTACGTTTTTGGCATCATTATCCATAAATAATAATAATAGAGAGTAAGCAAAGATGTTTTCTGAAGAAAGTGATGTAACCGTTGTGATCACCTGTTGTGGCAGGGTCGATCTGCTGAAAGCGACACTGGACAGTTTTTTCAACTATAACACCTACCCGATAAAGCAGGTTGTCATTACTGAGGACGCTGGGGACAAAGCTGTTTATGGTGTGATACCTGGTGAACTCAAAGAACATTTTACCATTATTATTAATGAGGAAAAGCTGGGGCAGATACGCTCCATCGATAAAGCCTACGCCCTGGTTGATACTCCGTATATCTTTCACTGTGAAGAGGACTGGCAGTTCTACCGCAAAGGATTTATTGAAGACTCCAAACGCTTGCTGGCGAGTAATACCGCAATCTATCAGGTGTGGTTACGCAGCTTTCATCATGATATTCAGCGAGATTACCCCTTTCATAGCCTCGGTGAAGAGATCGTGGTAAATGGCGTTACTGCACACAAATTGCTGAGCAGCAGAAGCAAATGGCAGGGATTTTCTTTTAACCCCGGTCTTCGCCGTCATTCAGACTACAAGGCCATTAAGGGTGGCTATACTGCTTTTTTAGGTGATGACAAAGAAAGCATCAATGTGGAGAGCGCGCTTTCACAGCATATGAACGCTGTTGGTGCATTTGCCGTCATTTTAGAAAATGATGCTGTCTTACACATTGGCTACGAACAGCATATTGCCAATAAAAAAGAGAAACGGAAACGATTAAAAAAGAAGGCATTAGTAGTGTGCTTTGCAATCTCAATTTTTCAATTAGGGTGGCTTGCCGCCAAGTTATGATATGTTATGAAAAAGCATAAACCTCTAATGAGCATAATTATACCCGCTTATAATTATGCGCATTATTTGCCCGACGCAATAAACTCCATTATGGATCAGGCAGACAGTGATATAGAAATTATTGTTATTAATGATGGCTCAACGGATAATACCGATGAAGTTGTCCAGCATTTATTAAATACTCATAACCATGGTTTCACTTACTTCAAACAGAAGAACCAGGGGTTAGCTGCTGTCAGAAACCGGGGGATAGATCTGTCAAAAGGTGAGTATATTTGTTTCCTCGACAGTGATGACACCTTTATGGAAAATGCCATTTCAATTTTCCGGGAAGCCATTACCAGTAATAAAGCTATTGATATGCTGGTTGCTCAATACTACTCGGCCTATAAAGGTGGTAAGAAAAAGCTAAGGGGGCTTTGGGAACTCACAGACTCTAAAGAAGACAATTTCAAAAACTATGTGCTTTCCGCAGATAATACCTTTGCCTGCTGTTCGGTATTGTATAAAAGACATGTATTTAATAACTATCAGTTCCCGATCCAACTCAGAACCTATGAAGATGAGCCAGTGTATGCGTATGTCCTTGCTAATTTTTCAGCAATGAATATTAAAAAGCCAGTGGCTATTGTAAGAAAACACGAAGAAAGCTTACGGCATCAAATTTATCATGGTTTGGAAGTACAGGCAGCAGATGAAATCTTTAACAAGGACAGACTGCCGGAACAACTGCTTGGTTATAAAGAAGCCTATTTGGGTTTGAAACATTTAGACCAGTTTAGAACACTTTTTCTGTCCCATGACTATTCTTCAGCGTGGGCAACGTACCAAAAAGCTTTTCCATTAAATAAAAAAGCTGCTTTGCGGCCCAATTATTCCAGAAAAGCAGTAAAAGCATGGTTTAGGAAATAACTGTGTTTTATTATTATTGTCGTTAGTAATGGTTATGAATTCTTCTATTTCTGTCCCCGCATTTACGATTTGCCTTGATCGGGAAGTTGAGAGAAAACGCTATATTGCGCAGCACCTGAGTGACTTTAATATTGCGTTTGAATTCTCCAACGCCGTTGATGGTCGCATGTTATCTTTAAAACAAAAGAACGAAGTATACGCCAGTAAAAAAGCTGAACTTATGCGTGGCCGAAAGCTGGCCGATGGTGAAATAGGCTGCTTTTTGAGCCATTATACTATTTGGCAGGAAATGATAAAAAAAAATATTGCGACTGCTTTGGTTGTTGAATCAGATGCGGTGTTTTGCCGGGAGTCAGTTACTAGTATCAATGCATTAACAGCAGGTCAGTATGATTGGGAGTTGGTCATGCTTTACTATAGAGAGTGTTTTCCCTCTTTCTGGGGACAAGAAAGAATAACACCTCAAAGCAAACTGGTGCGTTTTGCCAACAAGTGCTCTTGTACAACAGCTTACTTACTCACACTGTCTGGTGCTAAAAAACTGGTTGAAAAGGCTATGCCTATTTGTCTGCCGGTTGATGATTACATGACAGGCGGCTTTATTAATAAAGGTATTGATACGTTTGCTGTATATCCACGCACGATCCACCTCACTGAAGATAATGAGGAAACCTCGACAATTAAGCAGGGGGTGAACTCTATTAAAAACCTGACTGAAAACCGAAGAAAGAAAATAGCCATTACAAAAAAAGCTGAAAAAAGAGTCCGCTATTTTTCCAAACAATTAAAACCGGGCCCCTGGTTATAAGATGGAAAGAAAATAGACAAACAGATTATATTTATTTCAAAACTACAACCAACAGTAAGTAGTCAATAAGATTAACTTCAATTTATTTTTAAGTCTACGATGAAAGATATCATTCAGTCCCTTTGGATAGGAGACGAACTATCTAATATAGAAAAGCTTTGTATTAAATCATACCTTTTTCAAGGAAGTCAATTTCATCTATATACATATGGTCAGGTGAAGGGTGTGCCTGATGGGACCATCATAAAAGATGGTAATAAAATTTTAGATCAGTCGCTAATCTTTAGGGATCGGAATGGAAGTCTGGGGGCATTCTCTGACTGGTTCCGTTTCGAGATGCTCTATAAAAAAGGTGGTTTCTATGTTGATATGGATATGATATGCCTGAAACCATTTGATTTTGAAAGTGATGAGATAGTTTTCGGAAAAGAAGACAGCAAAACAGTATCTGGTGCAATCATGAAATTTCCAAAGGGTCATTCATTATGTCGACATATGGCTGATCGTTGTATGAAACCCAATACTATTTTAGAGTATGATACAAACCGGCATAAGAGGAAAAAACTCTACAGAAAGATAGTCAATAAGAATCACCTTAAATATACTGACTGGGGGGAAACTGCTGGACCAGCAGGTTTTTCAGCCTATTTAAAACATAAATCCATGTTTGATAATGCCAAGCCATTTCACTATTTCTTTCCCGTTCACCATAAAAACTGGCTTGCATTGTTTGATCTTACATTCAAAGATAGTAACAACTATTTTTCAGATAGCTATGCGGTACATTTATGGAATGAAAATCTGAGAAATAATGGTATAGATAAAAATAGTGTGTTTGAAGCTGATTCATTTTTTGAGAAATTACTAGCACAATATAATGTATGAACGTGAAACTACTCGCATTGATTTTGAAACGCTGAAAAACCAATGGTTAGGAGCCTGTCGGACTTATGCTCGAA
>NZ_JAVLSP010000125.1:0-8221 GCF_031528575.1 Candidatus Sororendozoicomonas aggregata | reverse complement strand
CCGGATCAGCAACTGTGTCCATAAACAGCTGACTAAAATGGGGATCAGCGTCATGGTGCGCCAGCTGGTTAGTAACATTCGTCACGACGGACTATCTACTCGCGACGGCAGCGCAATGGACTTTGATTTAATGATCTGGGCGGCTGGCATTAAGGCACCGGGCTTTTTAGCGGAAATCGACGGACTGGAAACCAATCGCATCAATCAGCTGATCGTCAGACCCACTCTCCAAACCACTTTAGACAACAACATCTATGCACTTGGTGACTGTGCCAGCTGCACGCTAACAGATAAAAAGGGGCAGAAGGTTACCATCCCCCCAAGGGCGCAGGCCGCTCACCAGCAGGCCACCCTGCTGGCCAAAAGCTTTGCCGGCATTATCAACCAGGCATCACCATTGGCTTTTTCTTACAAGGACTATGGCTCACTCATCTCCCTGAGCCGGTTCAGCGCTGTGGGAAACCTGATGAGCACCATTTCCGGCAGTATGATGGTAGAGGGCACATTGGCCAAAATGTTTTATATCAGCCTCTATCGCATGCACCAGATGACACTGTATGGTCGAATCAAGACAGGAGCGCTGATCTTAAAGGATCTGCTCAGTAAAACTACGCGTCCCCAGCTAAAATTACACTGACAGCATAAAAAAAAGACCACTATTAACGTGGCCTTTAGGTAATGGTGGGTCGTGTAGGATTCGAACCTACGACCAATTGGTTAAAAGCCAACTGCTCTACCAACTGAGCTAACGACCCGTATTTTCTATACTGGCTGATTCTGCCAGCCTTAAAATATGGCTCCCCGAGCTGGACTCGAACCAGCGACCCAATGATTAACAGTCATTTGCTCTACCAACTGAGCTATCGGGGATCAAATTTTCTACAAACTTTCCGGTGCTTTACCAACGCAAAAACACGAAGAGAGCGTTGCGATAAAACAAAATGGTGGGTCGTGTAGGATTCGAACCTACGACCAATTGGTTAAAAGCCAACTGCTCTACCAACTGAGCTAACGACCCGCTAAACGGTTTCACACTTAACGCTGAAGGTGAAATGTAAAGCAACCAGCCAATAACATCAACTGCTTCTATAACAATCTATAAAATGGTGGGTCGTGTAGGATTCGAACCTACGACCAATTGGTTAAAAGCCAACTGCTCTACCGACTGAGCTAACGACCCAACTGTCAGCACCTGCTTAAACAAGCGCAAATGGCTCCCCGAGCTGGACTCGAACCAGCGACCCAATGATTAACAGTCATTTGCTCTACCAACTGAGCTATCGGGGAATTTCCGGTGGTAACAGCCGCGCTGTCTTCATCACCTGACGGCAGCGAATATTAATGAGTTTTTCGGCTGAGTCAAGTGCTGTACTGCACAATTTCGGTATAAAACAGAACGATAGGAAAAAACATGAACACCAAAATGGCAAAAAAGACTGCCAGCGACAGCCTTTTTTCACCCGTTCAAAACAAGATTCCTTACAACTTGTCAGCATTCTCCGCAAGGTAGCTGGCAACACCTTCAGGTGAAGCATTCATGCCTTTCTCACCCTTTTTCCAGTTCGCCGGACACACTTCTCCGTGCTCTTCGTGAAACTTGATGGCGTCAAACAGGCGCACAAACTCTTCCATGTTACGACCCAATGGCAAGTCATTAACAATCTGGGAGCGGACAATACCGTTTTTATCAATCAAAAAAGCGCCACGAAAGGCAACACCACCTTCGGACTCCACATCATAAGATTTGGCAATCTCGTGAGTCATATCAGCCGCCAGTGTATAAGACACTTGACCAATGCCACCTTTATCGACCGGGGTTTTACGCCATGCATTGTGAGTGAAATGAGAGTCGATGGAGACGCCAATCACTTCAACACCTCGTTCTCTGAAGTCTTCCATACGATGATCCAGCGCGATCAGCTCGGACGGACACACAAAAGTGAAATCCAGTGGATAGAAAAATACCAGTCCGTACTTACCTTCAATCGCTTCAGACAGAGTGAAAGCATCAACAATCTCACCGTTGCCCAGTACGGCAGGAACAGTAAAATCCGGTGCTTTTTTGCCAACTAATACGCCCATACGTTCAATCTCCGTTGATCCAACAAATCAACACACATCCATTATGGTTTTAGGAGCCTGTCGGACTTAAGACAATTTCGGCCTAAAACCCAGAAAGCGCGAGAAAGTGCGGCCAGAATTTCCGATCAATTTGCTTAAACAGGTCAACTATTCGCACAAATTGATCGAAAACGCTGACTCGCCCTACTGAATTTTATGCTCGAAAGCATAAGTCCGACAAGCTCCTGGGGATATGTGCATCGGGAATGCTCAAGCAGGGGTTATGATACACGCGAGCATTCTGCTCGCCTACTAAAAGCTATTTCAATTATGATGAATTTTATCTTACCTGTTATAGTTATTTTCTATCAAAAACTCTAGGCTAGTAGATAACTCAACTAGACAACTCAACAACCAGAACAAGAAAGTAAATCCGAATACCACTCATTCTCTTTATATTTCAATAAGTTATATTTGACAGATCGTTATTCCATACCATAATTAACTGATCTTCATTCAGGAGATCAAAGCAATGCAAGGCAAAGAAGATGTTATTGCCCACCTGAACAAAGTCCTGGCAAACGAACTCACAGCCATTAACCAGTACTTTCTCCATGCGCGTATGCTAAAAAACTGGGGCATCACCAAGCTCGGTGAGTATATCTACAAAGAATCCATTGAAGAGATGTGGCATGCTGACTGGTTGATAGAGCGTATTTTGTTTCTGGACGCAACCCCCAATTTTGAATACATCGACTCCCCAACGATTGCAGAAGATGTGAAAGGAATTCTGGAGTTCGACCTGAACCAGGAAAAGAAATCCATGGAAACACTGTTGGAGGGGATTGAATGCTGCGAGCAAACCAGGGATTATGGGTCAAGACAACTGCTCGAAAAAATCCTCCATGCCGAAGAAGAGCATATGGATTCGCTGGAGGTTCACCTCAAGCAATATAACACCCTGGGTAAAGAAAATTATCTACTTGCGCAAAGCGCTGATACCTGATCACTACTGTAAACAGTGTCTATCGGTTCCCGAAAGAGTACTCCCGCCGAGCCAGGCGGGAGGTGAGTTTCGTTCAGCCCGTCCAGGGCTGATCCTGGTTCTTGATATACTCTTTAATCACATCCAGTGGCGCACCGCCGTAACTGCCAGCAAAGTATGATCTTGACCATAAAACCGGCTTTCGATACGCTCCGGCAATATCACAAAATTCTTGGAGCCTGTCGGACTTATGCTTTCGAGCATAAAATTCAGTAGGGCGAGTCAGAATTTTCGATCAATTTGTGCGAATAGTTGAAATAGTTGAAATAGTTGAAATAGTTGACCTGTTTAAGCAAATTGATCGGAAATTCTGGCCGCGCTTTCTCGCGCTTTCTGAATTTTAGGCCGAAATTGTCTTAAGTCCGACAGGCTCGTAGTAATAGGAATCCCCCAGCGATCTAGAGGGTGTCGCGAGAGGATGTCAAATGTCCAAGTTGCCGTAAGCCCTTTCAAGCCAGAGGGAGTTACACTCTCCACCAGATCACCCATTGAAACCGCAACCAGAAAGTCAAGATAGAGTAATAAATTTCTCGAAAATAACCACCCAATTTTATTTTAAATATAGCTATGTAATACTGCTTAAGCGGTCACTTTTTAAAGAATTAATCCCTCACAATCACTGTCAGCATCAATGTAAGGCTATTGTAGAGCAAATAATGTGTAAATCACAAAAGCTAATTGTATGAAATGACCAGCAGGCGTCGTTGCCGACCCTTGAAAATAACCAAAAGAAACAAATCGCTGATATCTTCTCACCTTTTTAAACAATATCCAGTATAATGCCTAACAAGATAACAGTGTTCATAGTACAGCAAAGTAGATGGTCAGGAGCAATGTTATGCAAGATCAATATGGAACTTTTACAGAGCCTGTTACTGTTCAACCGTTGTCCAGGGGATATGCCCCACTTCTCAGTCAAAACAATACCCATTATCCTGGTATACAGGCAGCTGAACTGACTGATACATTGTGTACCATCTGCCGGGAAGATTTTGTAGCAGGTAATAAAGTTGGCAAACTAAAAGACTGTGGCCACATTTTTCATGAGAATTGTCTATTAGGTTTACTGGGTGTACCCAGTATCTACCTGGACCCTTCAGAACCTCCCAACATGTACCCTTATTGCTTGCGAAAGGCAGTAAGAGTGTGTGGTCCACACATTAACGCGTGTTTTTGTAGTTTATTCTGTGCTTTTACCTGCTGTTGTGGTTGTATCTTTTGCCGTTCAGGCAGTCTGCACCCGCGTCGTATTGAACTCAGTGATAGTGATATCATACTTCTTCATAACCCTGAGAATCCTAGATTCCTTGCAGACCACCTTGAGGGTATAAGTTACTATTATAACTATAAGGGTTCTGACGGCCGTGAATGGTTCTATCAAGACGAAGGCTTACCTGCATGCCCACACTGCCGTAACGTTTTTCAAGTCAGGGGAAGTTACACTCTCTACGAGATCACCAATTAAAACCAGAGCCATAAAATCTACATTGTAGTAAGAATTTTTCCAAAAATAACTTTTCGATTTTTTTGGACGTATCCGCATAAGTACATTACGAAAGCAATCTATGAAAACATCGAACTCACGATTATTATCACCAAAAAACTGTCGTTTATTGGGTAGTGTATAAGCAACTAAGTACTTATGCCTGATTGTCTTTGTAAACAGTGTCTATAATGCATAAAAAGATAACAGTCTTCATAGCACAAAAAAGCTGGTGGTCAGGAGCAATTTTATGCAAGGTCAATATGGAACTTTTACAGAACCTGTTACCGTTCAACCGTTGTCCAGGGGGTATGCCCCACTTCTCAATCAAAGCAATATCCATTACCCTGAAATGCAAGCAGCTGAACTGACTGATACATTGTGTACTATCTGCCGGGAAGATTTTGTGGCCGGTAATAAAGTTGGCAAGCTAAAAGACTGTAGTCACGTTTTTCATGAGAATTGTCTATTGGGTTTACTGGGTGTACCCAGTATCTACCTGGACCCTTCAGAACCTCCCAACATGTACCCTTATTGCCTGCGTAAAGCAGTAAGAGCGTGTGGTCCAGACATTAACGTGTGTTTATGGAGTTTATTCTGTGCTTTTACCTCCTGTTGTTGTTGTATCTTATGCTGTTCAGGCAATCTGCACCCGCGTCGTATTGAACTCAGTGATAGTGATATCAGACTTCTTCATAACCCTGAGAATCCTAGATTCCTTGCAGACCACCTTGCGGGTATAAGTTGCTATTATAACTATTGTGACGGCGGTGAATGGTTCCATAAAGGCGAAGGCTTACCTGCATGCCCACAATGCCGTAAAACTTTTCAAGTCAGTGGAAGTTACACTCTCTACGAGATCACCGATTAAAACCACAGCCATAAAACCCACATTGTAGTAAGAATTTTTCCAAAAATAACTTTTCGATTTTTTTAGACGTATCCGCATAAGTACATTACGAAAGCAATCTATGAAAACATCGAACTCACCATCGTTATTAGCACTAAATATAAACTGTCGTTTATTTAGCCGTGTCTATTAATACATAAAAAGATAGCAGTGTTCATCGTACAGAAAAGTAGGTGGTCAGGAGCAGTGTTATGCAAGATCAATATGGAACTTTTACAGAGCCTGTTACCGTTCAACCGTTGTCCAGGGGGTATGCCCCACTTCTCAATCAAAGCAATATCCATTATCCTGAAATGCAAGCGGCTGAACTGAATGATACATTGTGTACCATCTGCCGGGAAGATTTTGCAGCAGGTAATAAAGTTGGCAAGCTAAAAAACTGTGGCCACATTTTTCATGAGAATTGTCTATTGGGTTTACTGGGTGTACCCAGTATCTACCTGGATCCTTCAGAACCTCCCAACATGTACCCTTATTGCCTGCGTAAGGCAGTAAGAGCGTGTGGTTCAGACATTAACGTGTGTTTATGGAATTTATTCTGTGCTTTGACCTGCTGTTGTTGTTGTATCTTTTGCTGTTCAGGCAATCTGCACCCGCGTCGTATTGAACTCACTGATAGTGATATCACATTTCTTCATAACCCTGAGAATCCTAGATTCCTTGCAGACCACCTTGCGGGTATAAATAACTATCATAACTATAACGATTCTGACGGCCGTGAATGGTTCTATCAATATGGAGGCTTACCTGCATGCCCACAATGCCGTAAAACTTTTCAAGTCAGGGGAAGTTACACTCTCTACGAGATCACCGATTAAAACCACAGCCATAAAACCCACATTGTAGTAAGAATTTTTCCAAAAATAACTTTTCGATTTTTTTGGACGTATCGGCATAAGTACATTACGAAAGCAATCTATGAAAACATCGAATTCACCATCATTATTAGCACTAAATATAAACTATCGTTTATTGAATAGTGTATAAACAACAAAGTATTTGCTCCTGATCGTTTTTGTGAACAGTGTCTATAATACATAAAAAGATAACAGTCTTCATAGCACAAAAAAGCTGGTAGTCAGGAGCGATTTTATGCAAGGTCAATATGGAACTTTTACAGTGCCTGTTACCGTTCAACCGTTGTCCAGGGGGTATGCCCCACTTCTCAATCAAAACAATACCCATTATCCTGATATGCAATCAGCTGAACTGCCTGATCCCTTGTGTACTATCTGCCAAGAAAATTTTGTGGCCGGTAATAAAGTTGGCAAGCTAAAAGACTGTGGCCACGTTTTTCATGAGAATTGTCTATTGGCTTTACTGGGTGTACCCAGTATCTACCTGGATCCTTCAGAACCTCCCAACATGTACCCTTATTGCCTGCGTAAGGCAGTAAGAGTGTGTGGTTCAAACATTAACATGTGTTTAGTTTGTTTATTCGGTACTTGTACCTGCTGTTGGGCTTTCGCCTATTTCCATTCATGCAACCTGAATCCACGCCGTATTGAACTCAGTAATAGTGATATCGCGCTTCTTCATAACCCTGAGAATCCTAGATTCCTTGCAGACCACCTTCAGAATCTAAGTTGGTTTTGGGATTATTGTGACGACAGTGAATGGTTCCATCTTCAGGAAACATTATGTACATACCCACAATACCCATGTCCACAATGCCGTAGAACTTTTCAAGTCAGGGGAAGTTACACTCTCTACCAGATCAGCGATTGAAGCTACAATCAGAAAGTTGAGCTTTAGCAAGTAGTTTATTAAAGCATCACGCTTACAATCATTATCATCATTAATGCTTATTTGTCGTGTATTTAATAGTGTATAAGCCACACAAAACCGTTTCCAAGCAATAGCTGTCAGACGTCGTTGGGCCTTGGAAATGATCAAAAACGACAAACTTATTATATGCCCAGACACCTTTTTAAACAGTCTCTAAAACGCAGAAAAACAGATAATCAGGAGCGTTACAATGCCAAATGACTATGGAACCTTTCCAGAGCAACCTGTTACTAATCAACCGTCGCAAAGGGGCTATGCCCCGGTGCTCAATCAAAGCAATACTGATTATCCTCAGATGCCCTTAGCTGAACTGACTGATGAACTGTGTACTATCTGCCAGGAAAATTTTGTGGCCGGTAATAAAGTGGGCAAGCTAAAAAAATGCAACCACATTTTTCATGAAAATTGTATTTTGAGTCTCCTTGGTGTACCCAGTATTTACCTGGACCCTTCTGAACCTCCCCAAATGTACCCTTTTTGCTGCCGCAAAGCAGTGAGAGCGTGTGGTCCAAATATTAACATGTGTTTACTTCATTCACTCGGTGGAACCTGCTGTATTTGTTGCATTCCTTTCTGCTCATGCAATCTGCACCCGCGCCATATTGAACTCAGTGATAATGATATCACGCTTCTTCATAAACCCGAGGATCCTGGATTTCTTAGAGACCACCTTAGTAATCTAAAATGGTTTTATAACGATTGTTTTGACGGCGAATGGTTCCATCATTACGAGGAAAAATTACCCAAATGTCCAAATTGCCGTAATAGTTTTGAAGTCAGAGAAAGTTACACCCTTTACCAAATGACCAACTAAAAGCGCAATTTTCTCAGAAACGCCCTTCTGATTCCACCCTAAGTTAAGTATATCTACGTAACCATACTGCGTAAGTTGTTTATTAAAAAATCAAACTAACCATCATTATTAATATTATTG
>NZ_JAVLSP010000124.1:0-8294 GCF_031528575.1 Candidatus Sororendozoicomonas aggregata | reverse complement strand
TGCGGGTAGTTGCGGTGGCGCGCCACTTGATGTGATTGCCGAATATATCAGAAACCAAGATAAGCCCTAGACGGGCTGAACGAAATTCACCACCCGCCTGGCTCGGCGGGAGTCCTCTTTCGATTCTGGATAGTGGTAGCCCAGAAGATGACTCACCTGGTTCTTTTGCCTCGATGCAAAAGAACCCTGTTTTCTACATTATTGAGCAAAAATTTTTCTTCCTGGGTTTATTCAAATCCCACACCTTAATGGTCCAGTCACCAGAGACTGACACCAGCCGCCCATCAGGCATTACGGCGACTGCCAGCACCCAGCCGGAATGCCCCTCCAGCGTTGTTACACATTGTAACCCCTCAGGTTGACTCAAATCCCAAACCTTCAGGGTTTTGTCACTGGAGCCTGACACCAGCCGCCCATCAGGCAGTACGGCGACTGCCAGCACCCAGCCGGAATGCCCCTTCAGCTTTGCTACACATTGGTGCCCCTCAGGTTTATTCAGATCCCAAACCTTTAATTCCAGGTTTTTGTCATAAGAACCCGACACTATCCGCCCGTCTGGCAGCACTGTGATTGCTGCCACCGAGCAAGCATGCCCTCTCAGTGTTGTTACACATTGCTGCCCCTCAGGTTGACTCAAATCCCACACTTTCAAGGTTCTGTCACAAGAACCCGACACAAGCCGCCCATCAGGGAGTATTTTAACTGCCAGCACCCAGTCGAAATGTCCCCTCAGCGTTGCTACACATTCCTGCCCTCTGGGTTGATTCAGATTCCACACCTTCAGGGTTTTGTCATAAGAACACGACACAAAACGTCCATCAGGCAGTACTGTGACTGCTCTCACCCTGTTGAAATGCCCCCTCAGCGTTGCCACGCACTCCTGCCCCCTGGGTTGATTGAGATTCCACACCCTCAGAGTATTGTCATCAGAGCCTGACACCAGCCGTCCATCAGGCAGTACTGCGATTGATAGCACCGAGCTGGTATGCCCCTTCAGCGCTGCTACACATCTCAGCCCCAAAGGTTTACTCAAATCCCACACCCTTATGGTGTTGTCACAAGAACCAGACACAAGTCGTCCATTGGGCAGTACAGCGATTGATGCCACCGAGCTGGTATGCCCACCCAGCGTTGCCAGACATTTCAGCGGATTTTTTTTTAACTTCAGGTAGTTATTGTTTTTAAATCTGTGATAGGCGAGCAGTAACAAGGTATCATCAATACTCTGGTATGGGATAAAAGGTAAATTTTTTATTTTAACGGTTCTTTTATACCTTTCAGGGCCAGAACCATAGTATTTCCGACTTAGTATTTTCAGTTGTTCTTCTACATCAAGGCAGTTTGCAAATCGTCTACAGGAGCAAGCGAGGTTGCGTCTGCCCTCAACAGATAAGTACGTTGCTACTTTCAAGATTAATTCATCTGTCAATCGCTCTATCGGTGGATGCCCTCTGTTCGCAAAGGCGTCATCAGAGAAAACAATACCGCTATAAAAAAAACAGTACAAACAAACTTTATTTAAAAAACTTAACAATGTAGCATCCTGAAATTATTCCTATTCGCTTATATTGTTATTTGCACACTAAGTACATGACCAAATGAAAACATATATTGTCTTGCTGGCAGGCCTTGCAAGGCCTGTAGACCAACTTGAAAAGCAAATGGTCATGTACTTATTGAAGCTAAAACGCTTACTACAAACCAACCCGTTATGCCACATAGCTGTGCTCCGAAGCACAGTGTAGTCACTCTAAAAAAATTTGCATGATTGAGTCTTGTCCAGAAAAAAATGAGCATAAAAAAAAAGGGGGGGGCTGGGGCGCCTATTTATTGCCAAACAGACCACCTCAGCCTCAGGTGAGCAGCCATAGTACCCAAGAGATTATTAACAGCTTCTTAGACCACCACGGACAGGCTTCTCCACATAACCTGTCATTTGCCGTTCAGCCGATGAAACCAGCCAAGCCATGGCCACGATGACTGAGATCCATCAACTGGACACAGTGCCTTTAATCAGGACTCATACCTATTGGTGAAATCTTAACGCTTTTATTTAGAAGCAGCCTTAAAAGTCACGCTCCTACTGCGGCTACGAGCAGACTTTTAAGAGTGCTTCTTAGAAAAATGATGAGAAACTGTTGTAACCACCTCTGTACCACCGCTGATTTTGTATCTGTCTTTGTATGAAATGGTACCAAGGTTTTCTGAATCCAGATTGACTTTGATATCGTATAAATTGATGGGCTTGGCATACCTGACAAATTTACAACCTTTCATTTTAGCGCCACGAAGATTTCTGCAACTCACTACAGCAGTCGTGCCACTCCAGTGTTGTGTCTGCGCATCATAATGCAAATGCGTTGAGACTGTTGACCTGGTATGGGTAAGCGTCGTTTTCTGAGTGTTTTTATCATAGATCTCAATGTCGGTTTGTCCTATTCCACCAAGTACAGTGATACCCCAATGACCTTTACCTGATCCGTGACCACTGCCCTTCTGAGCAGCATCAACCGTGTAGGTGGATGTTTCTTTACCTGTATCAGCCGCGAAACTCATGGTAGCCAACAATGAAACAGATACACCTACGAGGGCTTTAGTCAAGATATTCATTTAATCAACCTCAATCAGAGATACTGGATTTAATGCCAGCAGTTTGCCTCAGGGCATAAACATGAACAATTTTGATAAAACTGACGTGTTTTATGCCTTCCTTAAATCGTTATTTAATGACCTGTTCAATTTCCGGTATCGCGTCGCTATAAAAGGGTATAGGCGCTTATAAGAAGACATTAAAAAAGCAGTTATACTCATAAAATCGCAACTGTTTGCCGATAAAATGATTCCAAGGTTATTTTGATCCAGGTCTACTTTGATAGTGCTCAATTCCATGGTCTGAGCGATCCAAGCGAAACCGCTGATAAAAGATTGTTAGACACCTACGTGTAACAACCCTACTTGACAAACCCTGTTGTCGATGACCGCTTCATTTCAGAAAAACGTACTTTCCAGACTAGTCTCAGCTACGTAAAGCTGTTTGAGACCTAAGTAAATAGTTAGAAAAAAGAAGCGTAATAACAGCTTCACGATTGCCTTGCTATGGGCAAAACGACGGTCATACTTCAAATAGAGGGGATCAACGTACCTGATTGATGACCGCATTTCAGACAGGCTTCTTATCGAAATCGCGTAAAACCCCGTACTTCTGGTTCGGGGATGTAAGGGAGGCTTGCAAAGCAAGCCATTTGTTGTATTCTCTATCTGTCAGGCGTTTCCAGCGATTACGCTACCTGACAGGAAAAGTAAAATACCTCCGCTTTCTGCCCGTGTATCTCAACAATCCGAAAGGTAGAGCAGATTGTCGAATAAGGCGTATACCGCTACCGTTAAGGGATACGCTGCCCCAGGGCATTGCCGTCTGGTAGCAGGAATCCCCGTCGTTCACGTCGGGGAGGATGTCAACATCCCAGTGTACCCCTGGAGCTGAGCATTTTTTACTGGGAGCCTGTCGGACTTATGCTTTCGAGCATAAAATTCAGTAGGCGAGTCAGAATTTTCGATCAATTTGTGCGAATAGTTGACCTATTTAAGCAAATTCATCGGAAAATATGGCCGCACTTTCTCGTACTTTCTGGACTTCAGGCCGAAATTGCCTTAAGTCCGACAAGCTCTTAGTGCGGCGCTTGATAAAAAGAAACAGTGTCAAGCCCTCAAACAGCGCATGTTGGAATTCATTGAATTTTTTAACATCTTGTTGGCAGCCAAACCCTTAAAATATCAGCCGTTAAGCAGAAAATTAAAGTGCATATCGTATCCGTCATGGGTTCGTTTTAGCAAAAAGACCCTAGGAGCCTGACCGAGAATAGCGCCCGTAGCGAGGACTGCGAGAAATGGAGGATAAAAAGTCGCTTTTGTGAGGAGAATAGCGGGACTATTTGGCGAACAAAAGCGACTTTTTAGACCCATTTATCGTAGCCGCACTTTCTGGATCTTTCTGGATCTTTCTGGATTTTAGGCCGAAATTTTCTTAAGTTCGATAGGCTCCTAGCAAGGTTTCTGTACCTTAAGACGTTTATTCAACCATTAAACTGTAGAGGAAACTAAATGTTTTATGTCGTTTATTTGTTTGATGTTCCCGAGAGTGAAGAGGAATCTTTTGAAACAGACTGGCATGCACTCACCCTGGATATTTATGAAAAACACCAATCACTGGGTTCCCGGCTGCATAAAAGGGAAGAGGGCGGCTATTTTGCCTACGCTCACTGGCCCGACCGGGCAACCTGGCAGAAAATGTGGCAAAGTGATCACTCTGAAAACCCCATGCAGGCAGTGTATATGTCACTTAAGTCCGTAGCCCGCGTTGTTTGTCAGGGCACAATCAGTGATGATTTATTGCAACCCCTCACTTACCGAAGCGCATCCCAAAAATCAGACAGTGGTAAGGGCTGATCAATAATAAGTCCGATAGAGCCATTAAGGGCAAAAAACGCCAGCAATAAAGTTCAAATTCAAGTCGATGTAACCCTCGCAGCCATCAAAGGTAATCAGACAGCCACTGAGATTGCCCCACGTTTTGACATCCACCAGGCCAATGTGACTGTCTGGAAACGCGAGCTTCTGGAGAGTGTCCCAAAACGTTTGAGAGAAAGAAAGCCAAACAGGGAAAAAACCATCCGTTTGAGGTTGATAACCTTTATCCACAGATAGACCAGTTGATTCTGGAGCGTGATTTTTTAGCACGTAAACTCGATCATTGAAAAAAAGTCTTCGCCATTCTGTGGTGGAGAAAAACCAGATGTCTCAATCACTAATCAATGTCGTATAATTGGCGTGTCACGGTCAATTGTATACTACTACTCACGTAAAGATCTTTCGGGGGATTTGACGTTGATTCGATTCGCTTGATCCAACATTGGCACAGGTTGTGGGTATTGACCTGACAAGTGCCCGACACCACAATGTTGTCTTGTGTGTCGATGCCCTTGAAGAGGCATTGGATCACTATGGCGCAGGGGAAGTCTTCAACAGTGACGACCACCAGGGTAGTCGATTCACCCTTAAAACACCCTGGCGATTTGTTAAACTAGGAGCCTGACCGAAAATAGCGCCCGTAGCGAAGATTACGAGAAATTGAGGATAAAAATTTCTGCTTCTGAGGATAATAGCGGGGCTATTTGATGAAGAAGCAGGAATTTTTAGACCAATTTATCGCAACCGCAGTAGGGCAGTCTATTCTCGGACAGGCTCCTAACAGTCATGCAAGTTGAAAATGATGATCATGTATGGATTTTTGATGATAAGATCGAGGAACAGTCATACACTGACGAGCACGACTTGTTTGCACGGCATTTTAACCATTCTTACTCTGCATTCGGGCTTGGGGTTTTGTCACTCAAGCTGAAAATGAATTATTTCGAGTTTCGGGCAAAGCGCTATACGAAAGCCCTGAAAGCATCATTTGATGAGCCTCAATTGATACGCTGGGTAACATCAGTGATACGACTCAGATTACCCATTTTCAGGTAAGGAGCCAAGGTGTTAGCGCTGCACTTTATTACGTAAAGAAACCATTGCGGCGCCTATAGATAAGTAATCATTGTTAATGAAAATATCAGTGTATAGCAAAGCCTTTTATTAACCTGAATTCAGTAGTAGGCCTCTGTTAACTTGCTGGGAGCCTTATTCCCATGGGGAGAACGGCGTTTAACCGTTGAATTCAGGATCACCTGGAGGTGCATATGTTTTCTTTGGTGGCAAAATGTTTTCCACAGTGTACATCAGGTTCATCATTATTAAGTGATGAGCCGTATTCTCTTTTTGGCCCTGCTGATTCTACTGGCCTGTCAGCAGTTAATGGGGAATGCTCGACTGCTTTTCGGCATCACCTGATACAGATAATTAATGAGAAGATTAAAACAGCCGAACCCAAAGGTTCCGGTATGTCCCTGAATATGCGGGCAAACATAAAAAGTAATATAAAATATTTTATCGGCAGTAAGCAGGTTTATTTCGATTGCTCTGATGATAAACAACTTGATGAACGCTTCAACAGGTTAGTAGGTAACCATCAATACCAGTGGGTAGAAGAAAATATTGAAGATTTATCAACCTTTTTACACGGTGGCTTCGTTAACAGCATCTTCAGCGCACAAAACAGAACCGGTGAATGGCTTTTCAATGGAAACAACATTATAGGCATTGGACTGACTGATGACTACTTTATGTCCTTTATGATATGCCCCGAGCAGGTTATAAGGGTCATAATAAGAAGCAATGTTACTAACGTTTCTGTAGATAATGGGCAGTTTTGGACAGAAAATAGTTCAATGATTAACTTTTCTATCAAGCTGACGCTGCGCTTCAGGGTCATCGATACAGTATCAGGTCCCAGGCTTCAAGCCTGCTTTGATCCTGATGATTGCTTTGGCAACCTTTGGTTCGTGGAGGCATTACCAACGCTTGTTGAAAGCCTCACATTCTCACATTGGTAAATACGAACATACAGTAAAGTTTGGCGCTGCCATCTCCAACAGTGGGTATTGCTGGCCTCCTTGCATTGTTCAGCTTAAGACTGAAGTGGTTCCTGAAATGGATCCCAAGTCTCACACCAACTCCGCGGGCTTAACATTCCTCTAGCCCGGATATTTCATAAACTGCCCTGAGAATTGCGCAGAACCTTGCGGCTCTAAGGGATTTTGCGAAGGAGCGCCGTACCGGGGAGTACGGTCGACCGAGCAAAACTCCCTTAGAGCCGCAAGGAGCAAGCAAGGCCAGGAGCATGTTTATGAAATATCCGGGCTAGACCAGAGGTAGGTTGAAAGACAAGAAAGAAAATACTACATGGGCTTGCTTTAGCCCCTCACCCAAGAGGCTGTCGCGAAACGCTGAAATACACCCCGCACCGTCATCCTGTACAGGGAATGTACAGGAATCACGCGCTATGGAAAGCACTCTAACCGCACGCGTCATGGGGGTTTAGTGATTCACGTCCTTGTGGCATAGATCCCTTACAATCCCTGTACGGGATGACGACGGAGAAAATTAAGCGTTTCGCGATACCCTCCCAAAGTAAGGGGTTTTACGCTCGTTCGATGAGACGACAGTTTATCCAATAAGACATTCGATGGTTATCGTTGATCGTTGTTAAGTGTGGTGAAGCTGGTCAATTGATCAGCCTATACTCTCGAAAATCGGCAGTTACGCCGCTGTTAGAGAAGGCGATTGGTATTAGACAAACAACCTGCCGGGTAACAAACGAGCATTCCCTCAAAACAAGGTCGGCAAAACGTCATTTCCAGCCCGGTAGCGCGTTCCCCTTAAACAACTTTTCCGCTTCTTTCGCCACAGCATCGCTTTGGTAAGCCTTGACCAGCGCCAGTATCCGCGGGTCGTTCTTGTTGTCTTCCCGGGCAACAATCAGATTCACGTAAGGGGAGTCTTTTCCTTCAACCATCAACGCATCACGAGAAGGCAACAAGCCCGCTGGCACCGCATAGGTTGAGTTAATAAAAGCCAGGTCCAAATCCTCCAGCGAGCGTGGCAGTTGCGCTGCATCGAGCTCAATAAACTGCAGTTTTTTCGGGTTACTCTGGATATCTGCCGGCGTCGCCTCCAGGTTGGCAGGGTCTTTCAGTGTAATAATCCCACGGTTATGCAGCAGAATCAGCGTTCGACCTTCATTACTGGGGTCATTGGGAATCGCTATTTTCGCGCCCTCTTTGAGCTGATCAATGTGGGTGATTTTTTTAGAATAACCCCCGATGGGGTAAATAAAGGTATTACCCACAGCAGCAAATTTGAATCCATGATCCTTCACCATGCTATCGAGGTAAGGCTTGTGTTGGAAGGCATTCACATCAATACTGCCGTCAGACAAAGCCATATTGGGGGAGATATAATCAGAAAATTCGATCAGCTCAACCTTGATCCCCTTATCTTTAAGGGCACTGGCGGCCACTTTCATAAGATCTGCTTCAGGCCCTGCCATCACACCAACTTTCAATGGCGAGTTTTTACCGGCACTTTTATTGCCATTATTGCCATCGCCACAGCCGGCCACCAGCAAGGCTGAGGCTACCAATACCGAACCAAACACTGCCTTGAACGTTTTAAACAACATCGTTGTAGATTCTCCTTGAAAAAACACCTGGGAGCCTGACCGAGAATAGACTGCGCTACTGCGGTTGCGATAAATTGGTCTAAAAATTCCTGCTTCTTCATCAAATAGCCCCGCTATTCTCCTCAGAAGCAGAAATTTTATCCTCAATTTCTCGCAATCCTCGCTAAGGGCGCTATTC
>NZ_JAVLSP010000123.1:0-8354 GCF_031528575.1 Candidatus Sororendozoicomonas aggregata | reverse complement strand
GTGGTTCAACTGCATCCCTGCCATTTACTTATGTCTTACTGGAGATGCGGATTAAACCACATTTTCAAAGGGATAGATATTAGGGCTTAGCACCACTAGGAGCCTGTCGGACTTAAGGCAATTTCGGCCTGAAATCCAGAAAAAGCGGCTATATTTTCCGATACATTTGCTTAAATAGGTCAACTATTCGCGCAAACCCATCGAAAAATCTGACTCGCTCTACTGAATTTCATGCTCGAAAGCTTAAGCCCTACAGGCTCCTGGTGCTGTTAAGGGCTAGTACCTATACAGTCGTCATTCTCGCCTTTGCAGGAACGACGGTTGTGTGGTTAATTAACTGGCAGTTGCTGTTCACTGACAAGCGCTTTTCCCAAAAAGTTGATTTCACGTAAATACAAGCTAAAAGTGAGTATGGAAATAGGTGCATTTATCGTATACCTTTGCTCCATTTTCACATTGGGTTGCTGCTGAGCTTATTGTTCCGGCAATTCAGGATCTGCTCATCACACCTTTCTTTACCTGGTTTGTTACACTACTTGCCACTGAAATTTATGGGTTTTGAGCCTTTCTCACGCTGAGTCGGAGCCAAAACGGCCTTTCTGACGGGCGGTAGCGTGTCTGATTCCCATGTCATAGGATAACCCGTTAACGTGAAATACCTCATTGTCGGTCCCTCTTGGGTGGGGGATATGGTGATGGCACAATCGCTGTTTATCGCAATAAAGCAGCAACAGCCCGACGCTGTTATTGATGTACTGGCACCTGCCTGGAGCGGCCCTATTTTGCAGCGGATGCCTGAAGTTCGCCGGGGGATTGATATGCCTCTGGGTCATGGCGAACTCCAACTGAGGACCCGCAGGAAGATTGGGCAATCCCTTAAGGCTGAGGGCTATGATCAAGCGATTGTTCTTCCCAATTCACTCAAATCAGCCTTGATCCCCTTTTGGGCATCCATTCCCGTTCGCACCGGCTGGCGCGGAGAACTTCGCTATGGTCTGCTCAATGATATTCGTGTGCTGGACAAAGCGCAGCGTCCTTTAATGGTGGATCGTTTTGTGGCTCTGGCCTATCCAAAGGGGGCGCAGACATCTGACCCTTTGCCCAAGCCAGCCCTCAAGGTGTCTGCTAATAGTGTAGAAAGCGTCCTGCGTCGACATGAACTGCACACTGGCAGACCTGTTTTAGGGCTATGTCCGGGGGCGGAATTTGGCCCTTCCAAGCAGTGGCCTGCCCGATACTATGGTGAAGTGGCGGCATCAATGATCAACGCTGGCTGGCAGGTCTGGCTATTTGGTTCCGAAAAAGACCGGACCATTACCAACGAAGTTATCGGATATCTCCCCGGGCCTCAGCAGGCGCACTGTTTTAATCTGGCTGGAAAAACCAGTCTGGCTGAGGCTGTTGATCTGCTCTCAGTCCCCAGTGCTGTCGTGAGTAATGATTCCGGGCTGATGCATATTGCCGCAGCACTTTCGCGGCCACTGGTAGCTCTTTATGGCTCTACCACAGCGGCACATACACCGCCTATGAGTGATAACAGCCAGACACTATGGTTGGGACTTGAGTGCAGTCCTTGTTTTAAACGGGAATGCCCCCTTGAGCACCAGAATTGCATGAAAAAGCTCAACCCTGACAGGGTGCTGGCGGCCCTGTCACCTCAACTGGATGCTGCCTCTGTGATCGCTAAAGGACATTGCACGGAATGAAGGTTCTACTGATAAAGGTTTCCTCCATGGGGGATGTCATTCACAGTTTACCGGCTTTAACTGATGCGGTGCAGGCAATTAAGGGCGTTTCTTTTGACTGGGTGGTTGAAGAAGCGTTTGCCGAAATTCCTGGTTGGCACCCGGCAGTGGATAAAATTATTCCGGTAGCTATGCGGCGCTGGCGCAAGTCACCCCTCAATGCGCTCACCAATGGTGAGTGGCGGCGGTTTAAAGAACGGTTAAAAGCACGTCAGTACGATGCAGTGATTGATGCACAGGGTTTATTGAAAACGGCCTTTTTAACCAGACTCTCCCGAGGGCCTTCGTTTGGCCTGAACAAGCACTCGGCACGTGAGCCGGTTTCATCCCGCCTTTACGAGAATCCCCAGCAAGTATGTTGGAACCAGCATGCTGTGGAACGGGTAAGGCACTTGCTCGCCCAGTCTCTTGGCTATGAAGTGCCTGATCACATTGGCAGGTTTTTACTGGAGAGAGAGCGGTTTGATTGCGACAGTTATTCTGACAAACCTTATGTTGTTTTTATTCATGGTACTACTCGCCACAATAAACACTGGCCTGAACCCTACTGGTGTGAACTGGCCAACCATGTAAACCGCTCAGGACTCAGGGTGTTGCTTCCCTGGGGAAACCCTGTAGAAAAAGCCCGGGCAGAGCGCATTGCCCTGGCGTCTGAATATGCTGAGGTGCTGCCAAAAAGCAGTCTGTCGAGGCTGGCAGGGATCATCAGCCACGCGGCAGGAGTGGTTTCTGTTGACACCGGCCTTGGGCATTTGACAGCAGCACTGGATAAACCTGCCGTTTCCCTCTACGGGCCCACCAGTCCGGCACGCATCGGGGCTTATGGCACGGGGCAGATTCACCTGACCCTGGATCACTGCCCACCAGGTGATTTCCCTGCGGTTGACCCTGATATCTTTTCGCCCATGACGCCAGATTTTGTATGGTCACGCCTGAAAACCACGCTGTAAGTTTTGTGCTGTACCACTACTTTCCCCACGGTGGTTTGCAGCAGGACTTTCTGAAAACAGCGTTAGCATGCCAGCGCCTCGGTTATGCCGTTTCAGTGTATACAACCCGTTGGGAGGGCCAGCGACCTGAAGGGTTTGTTATTCATCAAATGCCGGTCAATGGCAGCACTAACCATCGGCGGATGGTGAATTTTCAACAGGCGATACTGGCTGAGAAAAAAGCAGGCGATCTGTTGCTGATCGGTTTTAATAAAATGGCCGGGCTGGACATTTATTTTGCGTCAGACACCTGTTACCGCAAGAAAGGACTGACTGAGCGAAGCTGGCTGTACCGGCTAACCCCGCGTTATAAAATTTTCGAGCAGCTTGAGCGGGCTGTTTTTGGGCATGAATCGTCCAGTCATGCTCTGGTGTTAACGCAGCGGCAGGTGATGGATTTTCAAACGCACTATCAGACCCCGGAGGAACGCTTCACCCTGCTACCTCCGGGCATTGCAAGAAATGACTATATTGACAAGCGTCAGTCAACACGGGACAGCATTCGCAAGTCATTGTCTTTATCTGACAGTGACATCATGCTACTGCTGGTGGGGTCAAGGTTTAAAACCAAAGGACTCGACCGCGCTATCAGTGCTTTGGCCGCGCTGCCTGAAGTGCTTCAGAAAAAAACGTCCCTGGTTGTGGCAGGTGGCGACAAGCCCGATGGCTATCAACGGCAGGCTGAAAAGTCAGGTATAGCCAACCAGGTGGTATTTCTGGGCGCCAGGGATAATGTCCAGCAACTGATGGTGGCAGCCGATGTGCTGGTGCATCCTGCTCGTACCGAAAGCGCGGGCATGGTTCTGGTGGAAGCCATTGCCGCCGGGCTACCTGTGATTGTGACGGATAACTGCGGCTATGCCCACCATGTTGAGCGTGCCGATGCCGGTATTGTTGTCCCCGCTGGCCCCTATCAACAAAAGCAGCTCAATACCGCTGTGCAAATGATGGTGGGTTCGGGCAGCCTTGATTACTGGCAGCAGCAGGGGTTGCGCTATGCGGCTGAAATGGATTTATACAGCTTGCATGAGCAGGCCGCACAGATTATTGATCAACATTTTAAACAACGGTATTCATGACGCTGTTCTTACGAGATGACTTTAAGCGAACCTGGCAGAGTCAGGATGTCTTCCGGCTGCTCAATACCATGGAGGGAGAAACCTTCCGTGATTTAGAAGCGCGTCGTACCTTCCGGTTCGAGTTTCAGGACAAAGGCTTTTTTGCCAAAGTGCATAAGGGCGTGGGGTGGAAAGAAATTGTTGAAAATCTGCTGCGTTTTCGTAAACCGGTGCTCGGTGCCCGCAATGAATGGGACGCGCTGAATAAGTTGCACGCCCTCGGTATTGATACGATGACACCGGTGGCTTTTGGTGAAAGAGGGAACAACCCGGCCAGTCAGCAGTCATTTCTTGTCACGGAGGAACTCAGTAATATGTTATCTCTGGAAGAGCTGTGTGAACAATGGCAGGATAAACCGCCGACTATTCAGTTAAAACGGGCTGTAGTGGATAAGCTCGCTGATATCAGCCGCACCTTGCACAACAACGGTATTAATCACAGAGACTACTATTTTTGCCATTTCCTGACCCCTGCTGGCAGCTTTGAAGCCATCAGCAAAGGTGATAAGGCAGCGTTAAGGCTTTACTTGATAGACCTGCATCGTGCGCGGATTCGTCATTCATTACCAGCGAGGTGGCGCATAAAAGACTTGTCTGGCCTGTACTATTCAGCAATGGACTATGGTTTTACTCAGCGCGATATTTATCGGTTTATAAAGCGGTATACAGGACAGTCATTGAAAGAAGCACTGCATAATGATGTTGCGCTGTGGAAAAAAACGGA
Source organism: Candidatus Sororendozoicomonas aggregata (assembly GCF_031528575.1). Lineage (NCBI taxonomy): Bacteria > Pseudomonadati > Pseudomonadota > Gammaproteobacteria > Oceanospirillales > Endozoicomonadaceae > Candidatus Sororendozoicomonas > Candidatus Sororendozoicomonas aggregata. The sequence continues at coordinate 3,778 of NZ_JAVLSP010000123.1, read as the reverse complement.
AGAAAAAGCAAAAAAACTGTATGCCCGGATGATCCGTAAGGCCGGGCATCCTAATTATTAAATGAGCCTGTTTATTAAAAATTATTGATAAAAAACAAATTGGCGCTATCTTTTGGTATTCTGTTAAACAATATTAAAAGGTGTTGCGTCATGATAAAAAAAATAGGGGTGTTATTTTTTATCAGTTTTATCTGTCACAGTTTTGCTGATGACGTTATGACATTCAATGGGCATCATTTTATTATTAACCCTGACAGTAATAAACAGTGTTATATACAATATAACAGCAGCGAGTTTCAGGTAGGCGCCAAACTACCTGTTTTTAATGACGAAGAAAATAATACGCAAATTGGCCAAGTTGTTGTTGGTGAGAAAGCCGTCATGGTTTTTTATAATTCGAACGATATAGGTTTTATGCCCTTTCCCATCAAAAATCTGATGGGAGATGAAGGAGAAGAAAAAAAAGGGGGGCAAGAGGGCGAATGCACCACAGGTGGCATCAGGGGAGCTGCCAGTCTGTCAGATTTTAAGAGAGACCTGGCAGAAAATGACAGTTTGCCAATGATTCACTTCAAAATTGATGGTTATAAAGACATTTTTCCCCCGACACAATTTGACGAAGATGGGGCACCTTTGTTTTCCGGTTGTTATTTATCGCCCGACCTGATGGCTCAGAAGTTGGTAAGGGAATTTGAACAAGTGAATGGAAGAAGGGTGGTAAAGAGTGATGAGCCTGTAGAACCATGCCGTGTGGTAAAGTGTGATGCTTATTTTCTGAATTCAAGAAAAGCCTCTGACACAGCTTTTTTAGTGACTATGGCGGATGGACAAAAATTTCTTCATTGTAGTGTTCAGGTGGATGAAGGCGAAGGGCCAAAAAAATCAGAATACTGGATTACGTTAGCAAAAGATGCTTTTGCCGTTGCAGGCGATAAGCCTAAAAATGTGCCTGAGATTGCACCTGAAACAGTTGCAAGCACTGTGTATGAGGAGATGCCTGAGATTCCACCGGAAACAGATACACTCGATATGTATGAGGAGATGCCTGAGGTTGTACTCGAAACAGCTGCAAATGGTATGTATCAGAAGGTGCCTGAGATTCTACCGGAAACAGAGGCATTAAAATCTGGTGAGGCGCCTGAGATTACATCCAAAACAAATGAATCAAAATCTGATAAGTTGGCTCAGACTACACCCAATAAAGGTCAATTATTATTTACTTATTTTCACAAAGTTGGCAACTTGCGCATTAACCCCCTTGGGACTTTTAGCCTGGAAATGTTGGCAGAAGCAAAACCTGATAAGGATAACAATCACTACTAGGAGCTTGTCGGACTTATGCTTTCGAGCATAAAATTCTGTAGGTCGAGTCAGAATTTTCGATCAATTTGTGCGAATAGTTGGCCTATTTAAGCAAATTAAACGGAAATTCTGGCCGCATTTTCTCGCATTTTCTCGCACTTTCTGAGTTTTAGGCCGAAATTGTCTTAAATCCGACAGGCTCCTAACACTCTTTATGCTGTTAAAACGGCTTCTTGGAGGGCAGAGAACCTATTCCAAAATCATCTTTGTGAAGACAGATGTTCATTATTGTGATGAATTTTTGCCTTTGCAAAAATGAAAAGCTGTTGATTTTCTGAAATGCGGCTACCCTTGCATTATCATCTTTTTGGCAGGGAATGCTGGCAGGAGATATTTTTCGTAGTTTTGAAAACAGTTAACCTGCTATGAAAGTGAAAACACCTCCTGTTTTTTCTGTCTGTGTTTCAGACGACTAACGGGTAGGTTTATGTTGCATTCCACAGACGATTTTAATACCCATATTTTAAAGACTGAGAATGTTCTTGTTCTGAAAAACGCAACGATGTTTGAAAACACAACAATGGTAAGGGGGAGTTGCGAAATTCCGTCTGTTAACCCAGAGGAAAATGGGTGCTTTTCAGGTTATGTTTTTCGAGGAGACTATAGAAGTCCAGAGACAGTTTTTCGTGAGGGATTCGAGAAACAAGTTGTTCTCACTCAGGAGGATATTGGCACTGTGACGGGTGATATGGATGGGTTAACCCACAATCGCGGCATTTCATCCACAGTCTGCGCGACAGTTGCCAGCAGATATGGTCTTGGAAGAACAAATGTACCAGGAAGCTCAGGCCGACACAGACGAGGCAATGTTTACCTTATTGATGCCGTCACCTTGAGGGGGTTTGCAATCCCTACCCCTCGCCCAAATCACCGACTGGTCGAGGCGTTTCCCATTTTGCAGAGGATATATGAAGTAAACTTTACACATAACATTCCTTCTGATCATGTAGTAGGTTTGGTCTGGCCCTATGAGGAGCGGCCATTCGACAATGCTCTGTTACCATGGTTTCGGCCAGATAAACTCTGTCTGGCGGTAAATCCGCAATACAGGCATGGCATAGATGGCGCCAAAGAGGTGGTTGCCCGTTTTAATGAGGGAGTGGCAGACGAGTCTGGTTGCTCGATTCAATAACACGGCTGAAAGCCACCTGTAAGTTGCTCACAATCTTATTTTGCGCAAAACTGATGCCAGTAGGAGAATAACGACTACTATTATCGATGGTATGCAGTCATCGATAAGCTGAAAAAAAAGACCAGCGCCAAAAAAAGGCCACAGCTTATTGAGGGTAGGGTATGAGGAATATTAATGAATGTTTACAGCCGCTTTTAGATACTGAGCGTTTAGCACAGCTTGCTCGTTACATCCATGATGCGATGCGTACAAACCCTGGCAAAACTGATACAGTGTCTACCCTTGCCGCACTTTATCCAAGGTACGATCGTTATCTCCCTGACATATTCAACGCAATAAAAGCATTGGATTACTCTTCGTTGAAAGCACAGGTTTATAAACGTCGCCGGTCTCAATACAAGTCACTTAAGACCTGTTTTAAAAACAACCGTCAGTTTGAAGTTAGCCAGTCATGGTCACAGTTTCAAATAGTCAACCGCTCAAAAGACTCAGTGGCGCTGCGTGAACTGTTATTAAGTATTGATAGCGCTATTGAGCAGGGAGAGTTATTAAAAAGTTGCAAGGCAACAACCGTTAGCCTTTATACCATGGGCAATGGTCAAAGAGTCATTATAAAACGTTACAACCCAAAAAGTACCTTGCATAGCTTGAAGCGTAGCTTGATTCTCTCCCGCGCGCGCGTGTGCTGGCAGGGAGCGCTGCATTTAGCCGCAATGGGTATTGCTACCCCTGAGAATCTGGCCATGCTGGAAAAGCGACAAGGTAAATGGATTCACTATAGTTATGTGGTCACCGAACACAGTGAGGGAAAGACACTCGGTTCATACTGTTCAGAAGAAAACAACTGTACTATCAGAGGCAATGTCTATCGAGAGCTGGAAGATATTTTTGTAACCTTTCCTCAAGTGTTGATTGCCCACGGAGACTTTAAGTCAACTAACTTTATTGTGGAAAACAGTCGTGTATTGATGATTGACCTTGACTCCATGAAAACACACAGGAGTCACTGTATTTTTAGAGGGACGTATCTCCGGGATATTGATCGTTTTGAGCGTAATTGGGGTAATGCCCCAGAGGCCGAGAGGCTGTTTCGGCCCTTAATAAACGATATTCGTCGATTATTAAACAGGGAAATTATTTTAGGATAGTTCCCATGTATTAATAGCCAAATATACTAGCCCGGATATTTCATAAACATGCTCCTGGCCTTGCTTGCTCCTTGCGGCTCTAAGGGAGTTTTGCTCAGTCGACCGTACTCCCCGGTACGGCGCTTCTTCACAAAAT
>NZ_JAVLSP010000122.1:0-8398 GCF_031528575.1 Candidatus Sororendozoicomonas aggregata | reverse complement strand
CTATTCACTAAAAATTTCCGACTTTTTATCCTCAATTTTCTGCCATCCTCGCTACGGGCGCTATTCTCGGACAGCCTCCTAGCTCCAACGGCAATCTGAACTTGATGCGAATTCTCCCCTTGCGACACGCTTTATGCTACTTATACTTCGTCAGAACCATTTTACAACGATATTATCCCGCTAACACCCTTTGCCATCATCCATGCTAATCTGAATGTTGTGTGCCTTAAGCACACCTGTGAAAGCGTCACGGGTAAACTTGAGTGATAGTGCTGGAGTAAAACGCTTCGTAATAGCAGATTTTACTCGTCATTTCGCCTTGTTCTGAGGTCGAGTCTGCCCTACTCATTTTGGTAGTGAGAAAAGGGTATTGGTATAACACTCTGCAACAATTAACATACGCGGCAAAGTTAGTAATAAGAAGCTATTCACGATCTTTCGTGAAAAGCGAAACTGATGAGAAGGGCTGCCTGTTTTTCGATTTTCTGAGGGTGATTCTCTGAGGGTATTCTGAGGGTATAGTGGTGCTATGTAACGAAGAAAAGTCCAAAACAGCTGGCTGTTATCAGTGGTTGCGGCTCACAAAAGATCTGAGCAACTTACAGGAGCCTGTCGGACTTAAGACAATTTCAGCCTAAAATCCAGAAAGTGCTCCCAAGCTCTATTGATATAAAACACTATCTCAGGAATAGGCAAAGTGACTGTTTAATGATGGTGTGAAGATTCTATTTTTTATGAACAAAGGCAGAAGAGTCGATGTCTGAAACGGTAGCTGCTCCCCCTGCGGAGCAGGGAAAAGCGAAGCTCAGCGCTATTTTTGGCAGTGCATTTATTATTGGAGGCACCGCTGTAGGCGCAGGCATGTTTTCCATACCAGTGGCCAGCAGTGGTATGTGGTTTGTACCCACGTTAATTATGCTGGCAGTTGTCTGGTATTGCATGTATAGCGCTGCACTGTACCTGATGGAAGCAAATTTGCGGTTTCCGTTGGGTGCTAGTTTTGACACCATGGCACAACAAACCATTGGTACAGTCGGTCGGTTATTAAACGGCGCATCTGTTGCGTTTGTCTGCTACATCCTGACCTATGCTTATATCTCAGGTGGCAGCTCTATTGTCAGGCACACGGTAGAATCCATTTCCGGTATAGTGCTCGCCCCCTCCCTTGCCAGCCTGGTTTTCGCTCTCGTGCTGGGCAGTACCGTGGTTTTTGGTACCCGGACTGTGGACCGTATCACCACGGCCTTGATTGGCGCTATGGTGATCAGCTTCCTGGTTTTCGTGGCTGGTTTGCTGGGACATATCGAAACCAAAGCACTTTTTCCCACTCTGGCGCTATCAGATACTTTACCCTACTCTTTTGCGGCTCTGAGCTTTATTACCGTGAGCTTTGGTTGCCAGAACTGTGTCCCATCAGTTACCCGCTATTTAAATAAAGATGCCGGTGCCATTCGCAAGGCAATCTTAATCGGCTCTTTAATACCTCTGGGCTTTTATATGCTTTGGGTTACCAGTATTTTCGGCACTCTGAGCCGTGACCAGTTTCCGTCTCTGATTGCCCAAGGGGGCAATATTGGTACCTTAGTAGCTTATTTGGAGGCCGATGGCCTGAACAAAGGCATGTCTAGCACTTTGCAGTTGTTTTCCAATATGGCCGTGGCCAGCTCCTTTTTAGGGGTGGCGCTTAGTCTGTTTGACTATATTGCTGACCTGTTTAGCTTTAACAATGATATAGCCGGGCGCTTGAAAACAGCAGCCATTACATTTCTGCCACCGACGATACTGGGGATAATGCTGCCTGATGGTTTTATTAGCGCCATTAGCTTTGCCGGTGTGGCATTGACTATGTTTTGTATCCTGTGCCCGGTGGTTATGGCATGGATTGGGCGCAAACAACATTCTGATAATTATCAGGTGCCAGGGGGCAAAATGCGTATGCTGCTGGTACTTGCTTTTGGGATTGTGTCCCTGGTGCTGGCAGTTATGGATGGACTGTCGATGCTGCCCTCGTATGGTCACTAACCAATGAAAGGTAGCTCAGCCACCTTTCATTGAAGCGGTCCAGCTAATAAGAATGTATGACTTACCATCCCGCGCATAGCTTTGATACCCGGCTATTACTGAAACATTGCGCTGATTGACTCAGCATTACTAATCCGTCGTACAGACTCTGCCAGCAGCGGCGACATATCCAATTGACGAATCTTGCCCAGTGCCTGCGCTGCCGGGCTTAACGGAATCGTATTCGTTACAACCAGCTCATCCAGCTGGGAGTTTTCAATATTCTCTAGCGCACGGCCAGACAGTACGGGATGTGTACAGTAAGAGTAAACCTTTTTTGCGTCTTTGGCTTTTAAAGCAGCCGCTGCCTGGCACAGTGTGCCAGCAGTATCGACCATATCATCCACCAGAATACAAGTACGATCAGCCACATCACCGATGATATTCATCACTTCAATTTTGTTCGCTTCTGGACGACGTTTGTCAATAATTGCCAGATCGGTGTTCAAGCGCTTTGCGATAGCTCGGGCACGCACTACACCGCCATGGTCAGGTGAAACAATGATCGGTTTGTCGAACTGCTGGCGCTCAATAGCATCCAGAAGAATCGGGGAGCCGTAAATGTTGTCTACGGGAATATCAAAAAATCCCTGAATTTGATCAGCATGCAGGTCCACGGTGAGTACACGATCAACACCCACACTGGCGATCATATCTGCCACAACTTTAGCGCTGATAGGTACGCGACTGGATCGAGGACGGCGATCCTGACGGGCATAGCCAAAGTAAGGCAGCACTGCCGTGATGCGAACCGCGGACGAACGGCGAACCGCATCTGCCATCACCAGCAGTTCCATCAGGTTGTCGTTGGTAGGTGCGCAGGTGGATTGAATCAGAAACACATCGCGGCCACGCACATTTTCCTGAATCTCCACAGCGACTTCACCGTCACTGAAACGGCCAATGTAAGCCTTGCCAAGGGGGATATGAAGTTGATTAACAACCTTGTGTACCAGATCCGGGTTGGAATTACCGGCAAACACCATCATTTTTGACACGGGCAACTACCTTGCTGAACTATAGATATGAGGGATAAAACGACGAAAGCCACAGCTGCCAGGGCAACCGTGGTTAAAAACAAAACAGGGACGGGAAATATGGCTGGGGTAGGAGGATTCGAACCTCCGCATGTCAGGATCAAAACCTGATGCCTTACCACTTGGCGATACCCCAATGAACAACAACTCAATACATACCGGTTTCGAGATGACAAATGCGTGCCAGTAGTCGATCTACTCAATATTCTGCAACCCAAAACAGTGGTCACTCACACGAGGCTGAGTCTTTTCAAAACCGAGTGAAGTGGTGAGTTGTTGATACCGCGAGCAACGAAACCCTCTGCCTTAGGAGCAATGGCGTGTAATGCGGCAACTGCTTCTTCCCGGGTACCGAAGGGGGAAAAAACGCAGGCGCCAGAACCGCTCATCAGGGCCGACCCTATGCTCGAATGGTCGAAATTATCCAACAGGTGTAAACATTTATCAACCGTGGGATAACAGCGGCGAACCAGCGGCTCAAAATCATTACGTGCCGGCTGATTCAAGGCCGCGCAAACGGGAATAGGCGGGGTATCTCTTGTTAAATCGGGATGGCTGTACATCTGTGCTGTATTGACATGGGCATCGGGTGTTAATACCACAAGCCAGGGCTCATTGGGTTCCATGGGGGTTAATTGTTCACCGACGCCTTCGGCAAAAGCACTTTTTCCGCGGACAAATACCGGCACGTCCGCGCCAAGTCGCAAGCCCAGCGCTACCAATCTGTCTTGTGAAAAGTTCAGGCCCCACAGGTGGTTAAGGCCCAGCAATACGGTAGCCGCATTGGAGCTTCCTCCTCCGAGACCACCCCCTACAGGCAGGTTTTTGGTCAGTGTGATATGAACACCTTTTTCTACGCCAGCGGCTTTCATCAACAAACGAGCTGCCTGTAAAATCAGATTATCGTCATTGTCAAGGGCAGTCAGAGAGGTTGTCAAAGAAAGCTGGTCAGCTGGCGTAAAGTGCAGCTCATCACCCACATCCAGAAACTGAAACAGCGTTTGCAGGTTATGGTAGCCATCCGACCGTTTGCCAATAATATGCAAAAAACGGTTGATCTTGGCGGGAGCAGGGAGTGTCAGATCGTACATCATAATCCTGAAATAGCTTTACAAAGTCCACTGGCTAATAGACAAGACCAAACTAATCGCATCTTTTGAGACTTTGAGCCGCGATGGCATTAACCGCCCGCTCTCCTTGCGATAAGCCGCATAGTTAACCGTCCAGCCCTGTTGAATAATGCGGTCTGCGACCCCTTGGTCGTTCAGTGTCACATTGGCACTGATTTCAGGCACAGGGATACCCCGCGCCCAGTATTGGAGATAGCTAACCGGCAGATCCCAGCCGGTAACGCGCATCATCACGGCTTCTGCATCAGGGCCTGAGACTGGCTTGTCCTGACCTTGCACCCTGGCGACAACACCGTATTTCCCCCCCTTGATTGTGGCTATGGACTGCCCGAAAGGACCTTCCAGCAAGAGTGTATAAGCCCCATGGTTTTGTGACCAGTTCAGAGAGAGGGAGCCTGAACGGCCGGGGATGCGAAGTCCCAGCCGACCAGACAGTCCCCATTGTTTAACATTGGCCTGATGCAGCAGGGTTTGCTGCCAGACTGCTTCTTTTTCTGACGTAGACAGCGTCTCGGGGGCTTTTTGTAAAGTACCGCATCCGGATAAAAGTATCACAGCGCATACAAACAGCCAGTGTCCGGGTTGAAAACGGTATAACGATAACGATGGCTTCATCAGGCGGTTCTGCACGCATGGCCCTCCGGCTACGGTTTTTTTGTGGATGGTGACGGTGCTTTTTGAGGGACTTTTGGTAAAGTTGCGCCACCTTTGTCTGACTCCAGCCGATTGACGGTTTCTATCAATAGTTTGTTGTCAGGTTGTTTCTTGAGTGCCGCCGCCCACAGAGCCCGGGCTTCCTCCCGCCGATCCAGAGTCCATAGCACCTCTCCTAGATGAGCAGCCACCTCCGCATCAGGAAACTTCTTATAGGCAGCTTCTAAAAGCACAAGCGCTTTAGCTGGATGACCAAGGCGGTATTGAATCCAGCCCATGCTGTCCATGATGGCAGGGTCTTCACTGTTAATGGCATAGGCTTTACTGATTAGTACATTGGCTTCATCAAGACGATCTGTTTCGCTGGCCAGGGTATACCCAAGCGCATTAAGGACAATAGCGTTATCAGGCTGCATCGCCAGTATAGCCTTCATGTCTTTCACCATACCGTTGAGGTCACCAAGCATTTTTGTCACCATGCCCCGGGAATACAGTAGATTGATGGCGCCAGGATGGCGTTGCAGCCCACGGTTGTATAGCTCGAAAGCGTCTTTGTAGTCACCGCGCTTCACCAATATCTCACCTTCGAGCAGGAATAAATGCTCTGAATGACCAGGATACAGCGTTCTGGCGGTATTCAGCTCCATACGGGCTTTATCCCAATGCCCCAGATTTGCCAGCATTTGAGCCATGGCGACCTGCCCCATCATAAACTCTTTGCTGGGGGTGATAGCGGAGTAATACGTTTGCGCCTTTTCCCATTTTTTGTGTTTTTCACTGAGCTTGCCCAGATAGAAATTGGCGGTATTCAGTCGTTGACCCAATGCCAGAAGCCGTAAAAAATAGCCTTCTGCCTCATCATCCATATTGCTATCCATGGCAATCAGAGCAAGGGACAGGATTACTTCAGTGTCATTGGGGGACTGTAATTGCAGTATTTCAAATTGCTCACGCGCTTCAGGGAGCTTGCTGGCTCTGACCAGTACCCTGGCGTAGAGCATTCTCAGGTGATCCCGGTTCGGAAACGTGTTGACGGTTTTGGCCAGCATGCGCTCAGCTTCTTCATCACGCCCCATATCACTGAGGATTCGACCTTTGGTCATTATGGCCTTGATTGAGTCATGGTCTTTTTCAATCAGCCGGTCACACACCGCTAACGCTTCTTCATAGCGCTTCAATTGCTGAAACATGTTGGCCTGTCCGAGCGCTAATGAAGCATTATCCGGGTACTTTGACACAACTTTACTGAAGGCAGACAGTAACAACGTTTTGTCCTGATCAGGGAGCTGCGCTGACAAGGTGGTAAGCCCGTCAAAATCAGCAGCGCTGTTCTGAGCCAATACCTGCTCCATGCGCTCAATGGCTTGTTGGTAATTCCCGTTTTGCATAAAAGCAAAAGCACTGGCTTTCAGTGCCACGGCATCGTCAGGCGCAAGTTTTACCCATAACATCGCAGCATCCAAGGTGGCTTGTTTGGCACCCACAAAGCTCGCGATTTGATAAGCTCTTTTAACAACACCAACATCCTCAGTTTTATGGGCTTGCTTCAGGTAGTTGCCAAGGGCCAGGTCATAGCGCTGGCGATGCCCCCCAAGTTCAGCCACCATCAGATCATACAATGTATCCGGGGCGAAAGAACTGTAGTGCTGGTCAGCCTCGCCAGAAAGTCTGACGGCATTCGATGCTGGCTGCAACCTGTTATGCACAGAGCATGCATTCAGGAACAAGGCAATGAACACGATTGAGGAAGAAAAAACTGTTCTGTTTATTGACGCCATGCTTTAGCCTGTGTTGGATACCCTTTGTACTATGGGAAATTGGTATAAAAAGTGGTTTAGCCCACTGAAGCTTGTGTACATCTTGCCATTACGGTCAGGGCACGCCCCTGTCAATGATGGCACATCGTAACAAGGTTTGCAGTTACAGACGTTCCATTGCAAAATTGATCGGCTGAAAGTCCTGCTTATTTAAATATACTCAGTGCACAGGGGTAAACACTTCTACCCCTGAGTCATAACTGGGTGAATAATAGCAGCAACGTTGAACACTGGCGGGAGAATGATGGGGTATCTTACCATCGGGGTTAACCACAAAACAGCACCAGTCAGCCTCAGGGAGAAGATTGCCTTTTCTCCAGAGGGACTCACTGAAGCGCTTAAACGAGCACAACCGCTGACAGGTTCCCGTGAAGTCGCTATTTTATCTACCTGTAACCGGACAGAACTTTACTGTGCAGGTACGGTTGACCAAAGTCGGGTGCTGAGATGGTTGGCAAACTATCACAGTGTTGATTACCAGCAGCTGCTAGATCATACCTATTGTTATCAGGAACAAGATGCCATTCGTCATATGATGCGTGTGGCGTGTGGGCTTGACTCTCTGGTGCTGGGTGAGCCCCAGATTCTGGGGCAACTAAAGTCCGCCTACGCCCAGGCTCGCGCAGCCGATACCGTGGGGCCACTGTTAAGCAAGTTGTTTCAACAAAGCTTTTCAACGGCTAAACAGGTGCGGACGGATACAGCCATTGGTAAACTACCTGTTTCTGTCGCTTATTCGGCAACGCAACTTGCCCGGCAGATTTTTTCCGACCTGTCTGAAAATACGGCGCTGCTGATCGGTGCTGGAGAAACAATCCAGTTAGTGGCCCGCCATCTACAACGTCAGGGCCTGATCGATCTGATCATTGCCAACCGGACGTTGGTAAGGGCCAAACAGTTAACAGCAGAGTTCGGTGGGCGGGCTGTACGCTTGTCTGACCTGCCTGAGGTACTCCATGAGGCTGATATTGTGATCTCCTCCACCGCCAGTCCTATTCCTGTATTAGGGAAAGGCTGCGTTGAGCGAGCCTTAAAAGCACGAAAGCGCCGCGTGATGTTTATGGTTGATATTGCGGTGCCTCGTGATATTGAGCCAGAAGTGGGCAGTTTATCCGATGTATTTCTCTATACTGTCGATGACCTGGAAGATGTTATCAATGAAAATCGCCAGCAGCGAAAAGACGCTGCTGATCTTGCGGATACCCTCATTGAGTCAGACCTGCTAGCCTTTACCGCTCAGTTGCGTGAGCTCGATGCGGTACATGTACTACGAGCCTATCGTGAAAATAATGAAGCGCTTCGCAACCACGAACTTCGGCGTAGCCTGCAAGAGTTAGCACGCGGGGTACCCCCGGAAAAAGTGCTGGCCAAACTGGCCCACACCCTGACCAACAAAATGATGCATGCGCCTAGCGTGCAGTTAAAGAAAGCCGCTGCCGCCGGGCAACATGAGCGCCTGGCATGGGCAAAAGAATTGTTGGCGATTGAGCTCCATGAGCCTGTAAAAAAGTCTGCCGCGCTGGAGTTAGACGCTGTTCATGATCGTTTGTGAAACGCGAAACCAATGGAAAAGCTGCCTGTTTTTCGATTTTCTGAGGGCCAGGCTCCTAGGAGCCTGTCCGAGAATAGACTACCCTACTGCGGTTGCGATAAATTGGTCTAAAAATTCCTGCTTCTTCGTCAAATAGCCCCACTATTA
>NZ_JAVLSP010000121.1:0-8479 GCF_031528575.1 Candidatus Sororendozoicomonas aggregata | reverse complement strand
AGTTGACCTATTTAAGCAAATTGATCGGAAATTCTGGCCGCACTTTCTCGCACTTTCTGGATTTTAGGCCGAAATTGTCTTAAGTCCGACAGGCTCCTAACATTAGCCCGCTTGATTGAGAAGGCTTTCAGGCGCCTTTTTTAAAAGTCGAACTCATTATTTTTTGCGCCTTTTATAAAGGCCAGCCATTCTCTTTCAGTAAAAGATAAAGGCTTGCAAGACGGGTCTTTACTGTCTCTTACTAGAATACGATTATCATCTTTAGCAACTTCCACACACAGATCGTCCATTGGAGAGGAGAAGGATGATTTTATAAACTCTCTATTTTTCATGGGGAACTCTCTTTTAGCGATTAACCCAAGTAGGACTATAGTATGAAAAACCCTATATAAATGGCTTTATACATTTATTTTGCTTTTTTTTACGTATATAGAGACTCTGTATTGAAAGTCCTTACAATAGATGGTTTATAGGGATTGTTCCCTTCAGAGAAGCTCTTTATGTAGTCGTCTGTTCCCACCGTTTTATTGGATATCATAGGTCAGCTTGATCAGGTGGTGGGTTAGGCTTTGTCCGGTTGGGAAGCCGAAAACACAGAAAGCTGCTCATGGTCTTTTTAAAGGCCCGGATTAACTGCCACCTCAGCGGTGTTGCCAGTATATACAGACCGTTACCGCAGTCGATGAAGCGTGTTAAGTTCATGGGAGCCAGAAGTCTGTCGGACTTATGCTTTCGAGCATAAAATTCAGTAGGGCGAGTCAGAATTTTCGATCAGTTTGTGCGAATAGTTGACCTATTTAAGCAAATTGATCGGAAATTCTGGCCGCACTTTCTCGCACTTTCTCGCACTTTCTCGCATTTTCTGGATTTTAGGCCGAAATTGTCTTAAGTCCGACAGGCTCCTGGCATTAGACCGTTTGATTGAGAAGGCCTCTAAGCGTCTTTTTTATAAGTCGAACTCATTATTTTTTGCGCCTTTTATAAATGCCAGCCATTCTTTTTCGGTAAAAGATAAAGGCTTGCAAGACGGGTCTTTACTGTCTCTTACTAGAATACGATCATCATCTTTAGCGACTTCTACACAAGCACGGCTATGTGCGCTGAAAGATGACTTTATAAACTTCTGACTCTTCATGGGAAACTCTCTTTAGGTGGTTAACCCAAGTAGAATTCTAGTAAGAAAAATTCATATAAACGGCTTTATACATCTATTTTACTTTTTTTACGCATATAGACCTCACACTTAAAAACCCTTACAGCAATGGCTTTTAAGTGTGAGGTATGAGTGTGTTTCTGAAGGCATTTGATAATGCCGCTCAGTTGGATAATGTCGAGCGACATTATCCAGAGGTTGGGGGATAATACACCCGGTCAGGTCTATTTTAAGCAGGCTCCTAGATTTTTTATCGTGCGCACTGTTGCTCAAACAGTTTAGTGATTTCGCGAAGCTTTTCCTGCTTTTCTTCCGGGCTTAGCTCGCTGTACTCCCCGCTTGGTAGTTTGATCCTTACACGGTGATGATACTGTAAGGTGTACAGGTCAGCTTTGAGTGCCTGACAGCGGGAGGACTCACGTTTTTTTCTGTTGTCAGTGACTTGTGGTAAATCAGGGAGAGGTCGTGAATGTTTTTCGAAGGAGACGAGACCATTAATATCAACCTTGTTGGTTGCCTCAACTGAAGCAGGCTCAGGCGGGGAGGACGAGTATTGAATGACGCCTTCACTATCAAGCCATTTGTAGAGTTTGTCTGCTGTCAATAGCCCTGGCGCTAGAAGCAAGAGTATGATTATCTTCTTCATGATCAACCATCCTTGTTGATCTACCACTTATACCAGATTCAACGATACAGTTAAAATGTCATAAAATTGTCGTTTTTTTATGTGTTTTTGCTATTACTGTATGGGTTACTGAGAATATTTTACAGTTATCATCTACTTATTTCTACTTTTCTATTGACTCAAAAAAAACTACAGTCAAGAATGCGTTTTTAAAATAAATTGAAAACAAATATAAGACACTGTCTTATATAAGGGCTGGAGTTAGCGGATGCAGCTTTTATCAGGCGCAGACATGGTCGTTCGCTCACTGGCGAGTGAGGGGGTTGAGTATATATATGGGTATCCGGGGGGGGCGCTCCTACATGTATACGATGCTATTTTCAGGCAAGATGCAATAACCCATATTCTAGTGCGTCATGAACAGGCTGCCACGCATATGGCAGATGGTTACGCCAGGGTAACAGGAAAGGCGGGCGTCGCTTTGGTCACATCCGGGCCGGGCGCTACTAACACGATCACAGGGATTGCCACGGCTTATATGGACTCGATACCCATGGTGGTACTATCGGGACAGGTGCCTTCCGGCTTTATTGGCAGTGATATGTTTCAGGAAGTTGATATGGTGGGTATTTCCCGTCCTATCGTGAAACACAGCTTTCTGGTGAAACGTGCCGAAGACATCCCCGTGACCATTAAAAAGGCTTTTTATCTGGCGCAAACCGGTCGCCCCGGGCCTGTGGTCGTTGATTTGCCCAAAGACATTACCGATATTGCCCATAAATACCACTATTCCTACCCTGAGACTGTCAGTGTTCGTTCTTATACTCCACCAACAAAAGGGCATACGGGTCAAATAAGAAAAGCAGTAGCGCTGCTGATGAATGCGCGTCGCCCAATAATATACAGCGGTGGTGGTGTTATTCTGGATAAAGCGTCTGGTTTACTGACCCGGTTGGCAAAAGAACTCAATATGCCTGTGACCAATACCCTGATGGGATTGGGCGGCTTTCCTGGCACAGACCCTCAGTTTATTGGCATGCTGGGCATGCATGGCAGTTATTGCGCCAACCAGGCAATGCACAACGCGGATTTAATTCTGGCCCTTGGCGTGCGTTTTGATGACCGTGTTACCAGCAACCTGAAAAAGTTTTGCCCCCATGCCAAGATTATTCATGTGGATATTGATCCGGCCAGTATTGCTAAAAACGTACCCGTGGATATCCCCATTGTTGGTCCGGTAGGTGTTGTTATTGAGGGGATGCTCAGCCAGATAAATGCGTCAGGAAAACAGCTTGACCCTGAGGCTATGGATAGCTGGTGGGATCAGCTTAACGATTGGAAACAACACAGAGGTGGCTTGTTCTCCTACGAGAAAGACGAACAGGGGCTGGTACTGAAACCACAACAGGTTATTGAGACGCTGTACGATATCACCGGTGGTGATGCCTACGTTACCTCTGATGTAGGTCAGCACCAGATGTTTACTGCACAGTACTACCTGTTTGACAAACCGAACCGCTGGATTAACTCCGGCGGCTTGGGCACCATGGGCTTTGGATTGCCTGCTGCTATGGCTATCAAACTGTCTTTTCCAGATGCTGAGGTGGTTTGTGTCACAGGTGAAGGCAGTATCCAGATGAATATTCAGGAGTTGTCAACCTGTCTTCAGTATGACTTGAATATCAAAATTATTAACCTGAACAACCGTGCCCTTGGTATGGTACGACAGTGGCAGGATATGCAATACAGCAGCCGCTATTCCCACTCTTATATGGAGTCATTGCCTGATTTTGTCAAGCTGGCTGAGTCTTATGGTCATGCAGGTATCAGGGTGACTGATCCAAAAGAGTTGGCACCGGCTATGAAAGAAGCGTTTTCATTAAAAGATCGCCTTGTGTTTATGGATATTCAGGTGGACCCTGATGAGCATGTGTACCCCATGCAAATGAAAGATGGTGCCATGAACGATATGTGGCTGAGTAAAACGGAGAAGACCTGATGAGACGGATTATCTCTGTACTGGTAGAAAATGAGCCGGGCGCTTTATCCCGTATCGTCGGCCTTTTTTCTCAGCGTAACTACAATATAGAAACACTGAATGTATCCCCTACGGACGATGTCACCTTATCAAGGTTGACGCTGTCCACCTTCGGCAAGCCTGAAGTCATTGAGCAGATTACCAAGCAGCTCAACAAGCTGGTGGATGTGGTTAAGCTGGTGGAATTGACCGATGGCCCCCACATTGAGCGGGAGTTGATGCTGATTAAAGTGCGTGCAGAAGGTTCCATGCGTGATGAGCTCAAGCGAACAGCAGATATTTTTCGTGGGCAGATTGTCGATGTCACCAGCCAGGTGTATACCATTCAACTGGCTGGTACTTCCGATAAACTTGATGGTTTTATCGAAACTATGAATGAAACGCAGATACTTGAAGTTGTGCGCAGCGGGTTAATCGGTATTGCGCGCGGTGAAAGGATGCTGGCGTTGTAAGGGGGCTCTGATCGTTGTGGAAAGTGGACCGTAAGACCTTCACAACAGGTTGGCGCAAGTCTGGTGTTTTTAGCTAGGAGCCTGTTGGACTTATGCTTTCGAGCATAAAATTCAGTAGGGCGAGTCAGAATTTTCGATCAATTTGTGCGAATAGTTGACCTATTTAAGCAAATTGATCGGAAATTCTGGCCGCGCTTTCTGGATTTCAGGCCGAAATTGTCTTAAGTCCGACAGCCTCCTAGTTTAGTGTTTTGCCAATATTTTTTGGTAATTTCAAGGGTGTTCAAAGGGGTATAGATACAAAATGAAGATTTGTTACGACAGAGATTGTGACCTTTCTATTATCCGCAACAAAAAAGTGACAATTGTCGGTTATGGTTCTCAGGGGCATGCCCATGCGAACAATCTGAAAGACTCTGGTGTTGATGTCACTGTTGGTTTGCGTAAAGATTCATCTTCCTGGTCCAAAGCAGAAGAAGCGGGGCTGTTTGTCAGTGAAGTCGCTGAATCGGTCCGTTTTGCTGATGTTGTGATGATTCTGACCCCGGATGAGTTACAAGCTGAGATTTACAAAACCAAGATTGAACCAAACCTGAAAAAAGGCGCGACGGTGGCTTTTGCTCACGGCTTCTGTGTTCATTACAATCAGATTGTGCCTCGGGCTGATCTGGACGTAATAATGGTGGCACCGAAGGCGCCGGGCCATACGGTGCGTTCAGAATTTTTAAAAGGCGGTGGTGTACCCGAGCTGGTGGCTGTTTACCAGGATGTTTCGGGCCAGGCGCGTGACGTGGCATTGTCTTATGCGGCTGGCTTGGGTGGTGGCCGTACCGGCATTATTGAAACAACCTTTAAAGATGAGACTGAAACCGACCTGTTTGGTGAGCAGTCCGTGCTTTGTGGTGGCGTGGTTGAGCTGGCGAAAATGGGGTTTGAAACGCTCACTGAATCGGGTTATGCCCCTGAATTGGCTTACTTCGAGTGTCTGCATGAACTGAAATTGATTGTCGATCTGATGTACGAAGGCGGCATTGCTAACATGAACTACTCCATCTCTAACAATGCGGAGTATGGTGAGTATGTGACAGGGCCTAAAGTTATCAATGAACAGTCCCGAAAAGCCATGCGCCAGGCGCTGAAAAACATTCAAAACGGTGAGTACGCCAAGCAATTTATTCTGGAAGGTTCCACTAATTATCCATCAATGACCGCTTGCCGTCGTAATAACGCGGCGCACCCCATTGAGCAGGTGGGCGCCCGTCTTCGTGAAATGATGCCGTGGATCACTGAAAACAAGCTGGTTGATAAGGCCAAGAACTAACCTGTATAGAATAGCCCGCAGTCCAAAGCGGGCCAGGAGCCTGTCGGACTTAAGGCAATTTCGGCCTAAAATCCAGAAAGTGCGAGAAAGTGCGAGAAAGTGCGAGAAAGTGCGGCCAGAATTTTATGCTCGAAAGCATAAGTCCGACAGGCTCCTGTGTTGATCTGATACCCGTGGCTAATTAAGCATACTCCTGTCTCCTGTAAAAAAAATCCTCGTTTAAAGCATAAAATAAAATTAAATGACCTGAACAGGGAGACGAGGCATTCTCAGAACGGCTTTTTCCTGCAATGTTAAGACTGCTTCTAAGATAAATTACATTCGTATTGTGATTTTATTACTTTTCTGCTAAGTGTAACCACTGGGGAAATACTTATTTGGAAAACCAATAAACACTAAAGTCAAGGAAGACTGCAATGACCATAAAATCAGGGAAGGGTTTCATTATTGCCACACTCAGTGCATTTATAAGTACCGCATGCTCACAAATAGCCGGGGCTAATGACAGGAGTATTACCTTTGACTCCCGTTATATTCAAGGCAGTGATCAGCAGCAGGATATTCGGGGGTTGATGTCATTTGGTAAAGATACCACCGTTCTCAGAAGTATAGGGGTGGATTGGGCGACGGATCGGTGGGGACACAGCAATGGCAGCAGAGCGGGGGTGTTTATTGGTGCTGAACTGCTGGCTGGATTTGTCATGGATGAATCTTTTCTAAAGGCACTTCATGAGCAATCCCATGGCAGCAGGATGGCAGCAGGCGGACTTAAGTATGAATTTGACAATGGAGAAGACAGCTTTTTCCCTTATTACTTTAGTAGCTTTGGAAAATCTGGTGGCTGGACTCAGCCAATAGGCAATCCTTATTTTCAGATTGATGATAAAGCAGCAGAGTATATTGCTAACAATGGTGGCGCTGACCATGTGGAGGTTTTTACCAGTGCCGCCGGCATAAATGCCGAGATGGCTTATGCCAGTTATCTTCAAGACCAGCTGTATTTTAACGGTGCTCATCTTAGCCAGGGGCTTAGCATTATCTTGGGAAAAGCCTCCTCCCTGAAGTATCAAGTGGATGACGATGATGATGGTAATGATTTAAAAGAAATTGAGAAAGCCTATCAAAATATGGGCATAGATGCAGAAACAGATGACCTTAAACAAGCCAACATTGTCGCGCTATTGCTAAGTGCCAGCACCTGGCAATATTTTCTGGGTATTTCAGACTATGTTCAAAACGGTAAAACAGAGCTGAACCAGTGGGCGTTTCACGGATTTAGAATACCCGAGTTTACCAGCTATGCAACAACGCGTGGTATTTCCATGAAAATGGATACGGGCTATCAGTTTAACGATGACTTGCACCTCACGCTGGGTGTTGAGCATGTCTATAAAGGCAAGTCAGCCACAGAGTACACCGTAGGTATGAGAAAAGAATTACCCGTTATGAGTGGTCTGACGCTGCAAGGCCATGCAATCATGGGGTATGGAACAGGGTATCAGCTTCACAGTGAACTGAGTGTGACTGACTCATTTTCTCTCTATGCCGGTGCCAACTACGATGAGCTTGATAGTTTAAATGGTGAGCGTTATATCCAATCTTTGAAAGACGGTATTAAGGATTGGAGTGTCTTTGGTGGTGTCCGCTGGCACTATTAGTAGAGGAAAGGCCCCGGCAAGTTAAAAGCGATCAACGGCTGAATTCATTTAACGGAATTCACCGCAGCCTCCCCAAAAGCCACTAATCAGTGGCTTTTCTTTATTATTGGCTTTTTTATGATCGACAGTGTTATCTTTGCGCCATCTACATTGAGAGGCAGTTATGAAGAATCTCCATCGCATTGGCATTGTAGGTACTGGCTTTGTTGGAATGGCGGCAGCTTATTCATTGTTTCAGCAAAAGGCGGCCAGCGAACTTATTTTTGTGGATAAAAATACCGCACAGGCAGAAGGTGAAGCACTGGATATGATGCACGCCCAGCCTCTGGTCGGGCGTTGTAATATTGTTGCCGATGATTTTTCTGCTTTGAAAGAAGCGGGTATCGTTATTATTTGTGCCGGTGTCGGTCAGTCCAGTCCTGATGAAAGCCGGTTAGAGTTGCTTAAACGCAATATTGTCGTTTTTAAGTCTATCGCTGAATCCCTTGATCGCCACGCGCCCGACGCATTACTGTTAATAGCCAGTAACCCTGTGGATGTATTAACACAGGCAATGCAAACCCTCAGCGAGCGTCCCCATCACAGAGTCATTGGAACAGGCACGCTGCTTGATACCATCCGCTTTAGAACCTTGCTGGCAGACTACTACGGTGTATCGCCGAAATCGGTTCATGCCTATGTTTTGGGAGAGCATGGGGACTCTGAAATCCCCGTCTGGAGTTCTGCTTCAGTGGCTGGTATGTCCATTATCAATCATGAAATCAATGGTAAGCGTATTGATAGTGTTGCACGTGATCACATGTCCAAACAGGTCATCAGGGCGGCCTATGACATTATCAGCAAAAAAGGGCATACAAACTGGGCCATTGGTTTGGCTATTCATCATATTGTCCAGGCCATTCAAAAGGATCAGCACAGTATTATACCGGTAACGGCAAGGCTGACAGGTGAGTTGGGCATTGATGGCGTCTGTATGAGCCTTCCTGCCTTAATTCACAGCCAGGGTGTTGAGAGCCTTATACCCGGTAATATCGACGAAAATGAACTGGAAGGTATCAAAAAATCAGCCGCTGTTTTACAGGAGTATAAAAATTTATAGTTTTTTCTAAAGGAATTTTGGGCAGAAATTGTTATTATTACTGGGTTAATAGCTGGGAGCCTGTCGGACTTAAGGCAATTTCGGCCTGAAATCCAGAAAGAGCGGCCATATTTTCCGATGAATTTGCTTAAAT
>NZ_JAVLSP010000120.1:0-8578 GCF_031528575.1 Candidatus Sororendozoicomonas aggregata | reverse complement strand
GGAGCGCCGTACCGGGGAGTACGGTCGACTGAGCAAAACTCCCTTAGAGTCGCAAGGAGCAAGCAAGGCCAGGAGCATGTTTATGAAATATCCGGGCTAAGCTGAACTCAAATTTATTTTCATCAACCACATTTTCTCTGAAAGAAAAACGTTCAATCTTTAGGCGCAAATAACGGCTGAAGCAACCCTAGCGTCATGGCTTTGTTTACCAGAGCCATAATATCCAGCTGACGAATTGCCGATAATTGCTCCAGACTATCAATGATAAAGTAAAGGGGCTGAAGGATATCAATTCGATAGGGTGTGCGAAGTGCCGTCAATGGATCCAGAGACTTTCTCCGTGGAGTGTTACTTTCCAGCGCGTAAATGGTTTCTGCGTAACTGGATAAAATACCACCTCCGTATATACGAAGCCCTTCTTCTGAGCGTAACAAACCGAATTCAACGGTCATCCAGTATAACCGCGCGAGATAAACGCGCTCTTCCTTTGTAGCTGATAGTCCCAGTTTGCCATAAGCTTCGGTAAAATCCGCAAAGGCCTGATGGGTAAGTAAAGGACAGTGCCCGAAGACTTCGTGGAAAATATCCGGTTCCTGCAAATAGTCCAGTTCATCACGCCTGCGAATAAACGTTGCCACTGGAAACTGCTTCGACGCCAACAAGGCGAAAAACCGGTCAAAGGAGATGAGTGCCGGCACCCGGGCTACCGCCCACCCTGTTGTCACTGCCAGCTTCATATTCAGTTCTGATAACTGAGGAATCCGATGCTCAGGCAGCGCCAATGTATCCAGACCTTCTAAAAATTCCTGACAGGCTCGACCCGGCAACAGCCTCAACTGCCGATCCATCAAAATACCCCAGGTTTCATTTTCTTCATCTGAATAATGAATAACACCGTGCGCATCCGGTTTTCTGGCCGTATAGCTAGCTGTTTTCATCACTGAAACTCCTATGGCATTGTTATAAAAATACTAGCCTGAGGCTTCAGATAAAACCCCTCGCCGTATCTGATCCCTTTCCATACTTTCAAACAGTGCGGTAAAATTACCCTCTCCAAATCCTTCATCCCCTTTTCGCTGAATGACTTCAAAGAATATAGGGCCGATTTCAGTTTCAGTAAAAATCTGCAACAACAATCCACCGTCTTCTGTTGGCGCACCATCCATTAAAATACCCAGTTTTTTCATTCTATCAACATTCTCCTGATGCCAGGGAAGGCGCTCTGGTAACATATCGTAATAGGTATCAGGGGGAGGGGTCATAAAGCGCGCGCCCTTTTGCTTCAGGGTAGCTACTGAGTGATAAATATCGGATGACGTTAAAGCAATATGTTGAACGCCCTCACCTTTATACAATTCAAGGTATTCTTCGATTTGGCTTTTATCATCAGATGACTCATTAATGGGAATTCGAATTTTTCCACAGGGGCTGGTCATGGCCTTTGACTTTAAACCCGTCAGTTTTCCTTCAATATCAAAATAACGTATTTCCCTGAAATTAAAAAATTTTTCATAGAAACCGGCCCACTGTTTCATATTCCCGCGATACACATTATGGGTCAGATGATCAATATCCGTTAATCCAACAGCGGCTTGTGCCGGGTCAGCCTCTGCGATAGGGATAAAATCCACATCATAAATGGAGCCATTTTCGCCATAGCGGTCCACCAGATAAAGCAAGCTACCACCAATGCCTACAATACACGGAATATTCAGCTCCATAGGCCCACACTGGGAAGGCCCAGGCTCTGCCCCCAAAGACAACGCCCGCTGGTAAGCATAATTAGCATCTTTGACACGGATAGCAAAGGAACAGACACTGGCACCGTGGGCATCCACAAACCGCTCAGCAAACGATTCCTTTTCGCCATTAACAATAAAATTAATGTCATTTTGACGATACAAGGTGACTTTCTTGGAGCGATGACGCGCCACAGCAGTAAAGCCAAGGGATTGGAACAAAATTCCCAGTTCAGCAGTATTATTCCCGGCATACTCAATAAACTCAAAGCCATCGGTACCCATAGGGTTAGCATCGGTTACACCGGCTGGTCTGTCTTGTTGATTATTTCTGTCCATAACATCAATACCTTATTAATTCATAATGGCTTGTTGACGGCCAGACACCTGTCAACGTTCGGTACTTAGTTGATTTGACCCTTTTATTACACACCGTTTAAGAATAATTTCAACCAATTCACATACGCACTTATACCAATAATTTTTCAAACCACCGTAATGAACAGGGCAAACCGGACGTCAGAACAAGATAAAATAACGAGTAAAGCCTGATATTGCCGGGCATTTCAGGGCAAAACTGGCGTTCAGCAGCAGTCTTAAAAGTCTGCCCGTAGCGAGGACTGCGAGAAATGGAGGATAAAAAATCGCTTTTGTGAGGAGAATAGCGGGACTATTTGACGAACAAAAGCAACTTTTTAGCCCCATTTATCTTAGCCGCAGTAGGAGCATGACTTTTAAGACCGCTTCTTAACTACTGAGCGCATCAAGAGTCAAGGGGCACAACCTTTGCCGCCAAGCTTCAGCCACGCCTGCGGTTGTTTGCCCCGCCCAAGCGAGCGGATTGTGGACTTTCGATAAAACAAGCAATCACTGTCACAGTGATTACACAAGCCGGGCCAGGTGATAGCCAATAAAAACCACTGAGATACATAGCACAAGATTACCCACCGTATACCCCAGGGCAATGAGGTAAAGTTCTGCCTGAAATAACCTTAAGGTATCCATTGAAAATGTTGAAAATGTCGTTAGCGCCCCTAAAAACCCTGTAATAACAAAGCTTTTCAACACCGGGGGCAACATGGCCTGCTCCACCAGATAATACCAGGCAGCACCGATGCATAACGAGCCAATCACATTCACAGTCAACGTCGGCAACGCAAACAATGATGGATGACCCGTGGTATCAAATCGGTTGTAAATAAAAAAACGTACCATAGCACCCAAAGCGCCGCCTAACCCTACTGCTAAGTAATTCAAGAGGTTACCTTCGTTTCCTGGAACTGGCTTGATCAAGCGTGGTTAAATACTGCAACTTGCTCTTGATTTTAATTTCAAGCCCACGCGTATTCGGTTGGTAATACTTTTCAGGCACCATCTCCTGTGGAAAATAATCCTCTCCAGCCGCGTAAGCTTCGGGTTCATCATGGGCATAACGGTACTCTTTACCGTGCCCCAACTTACCCATTAACGCCGTGGAAGCATTACGCAAATGAACAGGAACTTCGTAGGATGGATTACCTCTAACATCCGCCAGCGCTGCTTTCCATGCCTTATAGACGGCATTGCTTTTTGGGGCGCAGGCACAATACACCGTGGCATGTGCCAAAGCCAGCAGTCCTTCTGGATGACCAAGGCGCTCATAAGCCTGCCAGGCATTGAGGGCAATCTCCAGAGCCCTTGGGTCGGCATTCCCGATATCTTCACTGGCAATGGCGACTAAACGCCGGATCACCGCAAGGGGATCAGCACCGCCATCAACCATACGAGCAGCCCAGTAGAGGGCGCCATCAGGACTGGAGCCACGCACTGACTTATGGAAGGCTGAGAGCTGATCATAAAAAATATCCCCCCCCTTATCAAAACGACGGCCACCGTCTGAGAGCACTGTTTTCAGACTGTCACAGGTGATAATTCCCCTTTCCTGAAGATCCGCGACAATCTCCAGGGTGTTCAGTAAACGCCGGGCGTCGCCATCAGCATAACGAATAAGGGCTTCCTCAGCTGTTTCTTCCAAACGGAGCTGCTGTTCTCCCAGACCTTTTACCGGATCGGTCAGTGCCTGATCCAGCAAACATTTCAGTGCGTTTTCATCCAAAGGCTTCAGCACATAGACACGGGCACGTGATAGCAGGGCGTTATTGAGTTCAAAGGAGGGGTTTTCTGTTGTCGCACCCACAAAAATAACAGTCCCTTCTTCCATATGAGGCAAGAAAGCATCCTGTTGAGACTTGTTAAACCGATGGACTTCATCAACAAACAACAGTGTTTGTTGTTCTGCTTTTTGTAAAGCATCTTTGGCACGTGCCACAGCAGCGCGAATGTCCTTAACCCCCGAGAGAACCGCTGAAAGGGTTTCGACCCGGACATCACAGCTCTCAGCCAACAAGTGGGCAAGGGTGGTTTTCCCCACCCCTGGAGGTCCCCAGAAAATCATAGAATGCAAGTGCCCGCGAGTGATTGCTTCCCTCAGTGGTTTACCCTCACCCAGTAAATGAGCCTGTCCAAGGTAATCATCGAGACTGGCCGGTCGCATTCTGGCTGCGAGGGGCTTTTGGCACTGGCTTCGCGCGGTATCAAACAGAGAGTTCATGCTGCCGGGGTCACTGGGGCAGGTGACGCAGGTTGTGAAGGCACCGTCGCCTCATCAATCACATCATAGTTTTTTGGGTAGCTGGCATTGAACTGGCTGTCACTGATCATGCCATTAACATTCACCTGCCGTAAATCGATCTGTCGCTTTCCCCCCAGGGAATCCACCATGGCAAATCCCGTCAACTCACCGTCTTTGTTAAAATGAATGTCCAGTTTCTCAAATAACGCCCCTTTACCGGAAGGCCTGAGGCTATAAATGCTACTTTCCCTGAAGGTTTCAACAGTCACATAGTAATTTTTCAAGAATTCACGCGCATCACCACTGAGAAGACTGACCGGCGTATTCTCAGAGTCAGTATCCTGCTTTTGAATCACCACCTGCATCAGGTCATGATCGATATTCCATACCTTATTATCCCGGGTAATAATTTCCTGCTCGTAGGGTTTCGTAGTGTGCCATAAAAACTTGTTTGGCCGCTTCAGGGACAACTTACCAGACAGTGTTTGCCGCCGACCATTATCAGTCATCATCTCCTGCTGAAAACTGGCACTGAGCGTTTTAATGGACTCCAACTTTTTCACCAACGCCGCCACTGCCTTTGCATCACTTTGCCCTTGTGCCGGGGTTTTGCTTTCGGGGACTATTGCCGTATTTTTAGCCGCGCTCGCTGGCGACACTGGCGCGTTTTTATCTGTCACCGCGTCATTCCCGCTAGCAGATACGGACAGCATGGTCAGGGTCATCGCAATAAATAATGGTTTTAACATAGCACCGTTCAATGTTTAGGAACTAATACGTCCCGGTTACCGTTTGACTGCATGGGACTTATCACCTGGGCAGCCTCCATGGCTTCGATTATCCGCGCTGCCCGGTTATACCCTATTTTCAATCGGCGTTGAACCGCTGAAATGGAGGCTTTTCGCGAATCCAGTACAAACGCCACAGCTTCATCATACAAAGGGTCCCGCTCATCATCAGTGTCCATAGCACTCCCCTCAACACCCCTATGAGCACTGCTTCCGAGAATATCATCGATATAACAGGGCTGCCCTCTTTGCAACCAGTCAGCAACCACCCGGTGCACATCATTATCACTGACAAAAGCACCGTGTACCCTGATAGGAACGCTTGTACCAGGCGCTAAATATAACATATCACCGTGTCCCAACAGTTGCTCCGCGCCACCCTGGTCGATAATCGTACGTGAGTCAATCTTACTGGAAACCTGAAAACTGATTCGAGTCGGTACATTGGCCTTGATCAAACCGGTAATGACATCAACAGACGGGCGCTGGGTGGCAAGAATAAGATGAATGCCAGCGGCCCGCGCTTTTTGGGCAATTCTTGCAATCAGCGCCTCCACTTTCTTGCCAACAATCATAATCATGTCAGCGAATTCATCAACCACCACCACCAGAAAAGGCAACTGGCCCAGCTCTGGTGCGCTCCCCTCCCCCACAGCGTCAAAAAAAGGATCGGTCAGCGGTTGACCGGCACTGATAGCTTCGCGAATTTTTTCATTATAACCGGCAATATTTCGCACCCCCATTGCCGCCATCAGTTTATAACGACGCTCCATTTCCGCCACACACCAGCGAAGGGCATTGGCAGCTTCTTTCATATCGGTCACAACAGGGGCTAACAAATGAGGAATTCCCTCATAAACAGATAGCTCCAGCATTTTCGGGTCGATTAATAGCAAACGCACCTCAGCGGGACCCGATTTAAACAGCAGCGACAACAGCATGGCATTGACCCCGACGGACTTGCCGGAGCCGGTGGTTCCCGCCACCAGCAAGTGCGGCATTTTTGCAAGATCCACCACGACAGGCTGACCACCCGTATCATGCCCTAAAGCCAGGCTTAATGGTGAGGTGGCCGCTTCAAACACACCGGAGGCAATCAGTTCAATCAGAAAAACCGTTTCCCGGGTTTCATTCGGTATTTCAATACCCATCACCGACTTACCGGGAATCACTTCCACTACACGCACACTGATCACCGCCAGAGAACGAGCCAGATCCTTGGCCAGATTTGAAATACGACTGGCTTTTACCCCTGGAGCTGGCTGAATTTCATAACGAGTAATCACCGGCCCCGGATGCACAGCCACTACAGTAACATCAACACCAAAATCCTTGAGTTTATCTTCCAGTGTCTTCGCCACTTGTGACAACATCGCCTTATTGATACCAGAAGCTAAGACCTTGGCTTCATCGAGCAGCTCGACAGCCGGCCTGGTGGAGCCAGCATGATGGTTGTTTATATCACTGACAACCTCAGTCGTAGAGGGCACCGTGGCAGTCAATGTGGTCTGTTTACGGGGTACCGAAAGAAACTTATCCTGTGCCGACGAGGGAAGAGTAGCAACAGTGCTTTCAACACGTGGTTGCTTCTGCTTCCGTATCTTTTGAATATACCCTACACACCGAATAGCAATCCAATGACTTTTATTGAATGCGGCCATTACCAGGGTGGGGACACTACGCTGAACAAGAGCGGCCAACACGATAGTAAGCCTCCCCATCACATCCATGAGCCGAAACCATGACAACCCGGTGGCCAGCGTCACTCCCAATAAAAAACCCGCCAGCAATAACAGCGTACTGCCTGTTACATTAAACAGGGGCAGGCATAGCCCAACAATAACAGATCCGACAATACCACCACTTTCCGCCGGTAACGCGGCACCAAGAAAATGGTAATGCAGATAGACCAGCCCTGTGCCACAGCACAATAGCAACAGGCAACCAACTATACGACTGATTACCACCGCTGGTTGCCAACGCCATGGGATACCCCGTTGCTGAAATAAACAGTAACCCAAATACAACAAAATGACAGGTAAAAACCAGGCGCAATAGCCTAGCAAAGATAGCAGCAGATCTGACAACCAGGCACCGACCTGGCCGCCTTCATTGGCAATCAGGCTTACTGGCCCGACAAAAGACCACCCGGTATCCTGTGGGTGATAACTGGTCAGGGCCATCACCAGAAAGCCTGTGAGAAACAGCAGGAATATCACTGCGCTTTCACGCAGACGCTGGCGCAGGCTTTGTGCCAACAAACAGCGTTTTGCCTGAAGCGAATCCTGTAAAGACAGCATTTTAGTGCATTTTTTCTTTCCAGCACCGGCCATGATAATGTGCTCTTCCATAAGCAAATGGTCTAGAAGCCTGTCGGACTTAAGACAATTTCGGCCTGAAATCCAGAAAGCGCGAGAAAGTTCCGACAGGCTCCTACCTGTCACTATATCCCAGAGCTTGCGCCCTAGGCCATAGCTGATGCATTCAGCACCATGTATCGACACTGACAAACACTTTCAGTAGGTAGATATCGCCATATAAAAGACAGCAAACAATCAATACCATCCAGCCACATTACTATTAATACCCCCCAACGAATACCATTAACCTTTGAAAAAAAACCTATGAAAAAAGTGCTTTGTACAACAGCCCTGTTATTGACTGCCAGCATTAACTGCCATGGCGATATGATCGGAGCCAAAGTGGGGTACGATTATTGGAAAACAGCGAATCATAGTGATTCTCACAGCGTCTACGCGCAAGTAGAACACCCTTTTCCCTTAGTCCCCAACCTGGCCTTGCAAGCCAATAAAATAGACAGTCACAAACTTAAGTTGAATAGTTACGACGTGTCAGGCTATTACGAAATCCTCGATAACGACAACCTCTCAGTGGATCTTGGCCTTGGCCTTCGCCGACTGGACAGTGGCAGAATGTATGATCAGTCGTTCACCGATACTCTGCCTATGGTCACTGCCGATATGACGTTATTTCCTGGCAGCTCATTGAGCTTTTACGGCAAAATCAATGCCGGTAAAAGCAACGACAGCACCATAACTGATGCCAGTGCCGGCGTCCGGTTTACCCTTTTAGCAGGTATCAGCCTCCAGGCCAGCTATCGCAGTTATGAGCTGGATCTTGATGGAACAAAAGGCATCAACGATAAAGAAACGATCCGTGGGCCTCAGATCGGGCTGGATATTGATTTTTAATCACGCCCCATCCTGCCTCTTGCCCTGCTCAGCTCATGGATAAAAACGAAGAAAAAGGGCAGGAAGCGCTAGGAGGCTGTCCGAGAATAGCGCCCGTAGGCAGAAAATTGAGGATAAAAATGCCTGCTGCTTCATCAAATAGCCCCACTATTATCCTCAGAAGCAGAAATTTTTATCCTCAATTTCTCGTAATCCTCGCTACGGGCGCTATTCTCGGTCAGGCTCCTA
>NZ_JAVLSP010000011.1:0-69813 GCF_031528575.1 Candidatus Sororendozoicomonas aggregata | reverse complement strand
TTTTTTAATACCAGATTGGCCAAGCCATTTAAGTGGACTTACAAAGCTCGGCCATTGGTAGCATAGAGGGGATGGATATTAGAGCTTGGCACCACTAGGGTAACTGGGGAGTTAGCACCAAAGTTGTATATCCTGTAGCTGTTGGAAGTGGCGTAACCAGTGGTTACAAGGACAACTTCCAAGGAAATCCAATTCATCGAGAACCTTATGATTAACATTGATAATATTTTTTTTACACTACTACCCTTATTTATTGTAGGGACAGCTTACTACCTGCTATGCCTTCATAGCGTGTACTCCTATGCAAAAAATAAAGGCATTAAAGTACTAGGATTTGAGTATTCTAGTTTTTCCCATATATACGCCGATACCGGTTTATTTTTTAAATTATTAAAAACTAAATTAGAGGCCAGAGAACAAGATATAAATCTTGTAAAAAAACTTGTTAAGCTAAGAAAAGTTGCTCTATTTCAAGTAACTATTGCTCTTATAGAGAGCGCTTTGTTGTTTTCCCACTTTTCATTTAATTTATGATTCATATCTCATATTAATGGGTAAATATTCATTTATTCGTTACAAAACTATGGGACGAAAGCCTACCGGGCCGACTGACAGCCCGATAGCCACGGTGAACTAGCTGTATACAGGCAGGCGGGCACAAATGCTTAACACTTTCTCGCGGGTGTCTGCCGCGACCTTTTCGTTTTCGATATTATCGAGCACATCGCAGATCCAACCGGCCAGATCAGCCGCATCTGCCTCGGTGAAACCACGACGGGTGATAGCGGGTGTACCAATACGTAATCCGCTGGTAATAAAGGGGGAGCGTGGGTCGTTAGGCACCGCGTTTTTGTTGACCGTAATGTTCGCGCGCCCCAGCGCCGCTTCCGCATCTTTGCCGGTGTAGTCTTTGCCAATCAAGTTTACGAGGAACAGGTGATTATCCGTACCACCTGAGACGATATTGATACCTCGCGCCATCATCACCTCGCACATGGCCTGTGCATTTTTAACCACTTGTTCCTGGTAGTGCCTGAAACTGTCCCCTATGGCTTCTTTAAAGCAAACCGCTTTGGCAGCGACAACGTGACACAGCGGGCCGCCCTGAGACTCAGGGAATACCGCAAAATTCAGTTTTTTGTTCAGCTCTTCGTCGTCGTTCGCTAAAATCAGACCACCACGAGGCCCCCCCAGGGTCTTGTGTGTTGTCGTGGTAACAACATCGGCGATCCCCACAGGTGACGGGTAGACACCCGCTGCCACCAGACCGGCAATATGCGCCATATCCACAAAGAAATAAGCGCCCACCTTATCGGCAATGGCGCGGAACCGGTGCCAGTCAACCACTCTTGAGAAAGCAGAGAAACCACCAACGATGACTTTAGGCTTATGTTCCACAGCCAGGCGTTCAATTTCTTCGTAATTGATATCACCCGTTTCAGGATGCAGGCCGTACTGAACAGCCTGGTAAATGCGACCGGAGAAGCTGACCCTGGCGCCATGGGTTAAGTGTCCGCCATGGGCGAGGCTCATGCCCAAAATAGTATCCCCCGGCTTGATCAGCGCCATATAAACAGCCGCATTCGCCTGGGAGCCAGAATGGGGCTGAACGTTGGCATAGCGTGCGCCAAATAGTGCCTTGGCCCGGTCAATGGCCAGCTGCTCAACCACATCCACATGTTCACAGCCACCGTAGTAGCGCTTATTCGGATAGCCCTCCGCGTATTTATTGGTTAAGACACTCCCCTGTGCCTCCATGACCCGAGGGCTGGTATAGTTCTCAGAGGCAATCAGCTCAATATGTTCTTCCTGACGAACGGCTTCAGCGCCGATGGCTTTTTGCAGGTCTGGATCAAAATCAGCAATGGACATACCCTTTGTGAACATTGAACCCTCCACGATGGCTATTATTTGATAAGAGTCAGGAGTGTAATACAGTTAACAGATTTGGTGAAACAGGATTACAACGAGGAACTCAGTAAAGCATGTTTTTAACTGGCATCGCCAACTCCGCACAAAAGCAAAGCAATGTGTTTCCCGCTGTTACACGATAAGATGCTTTCAGGACTCCGTCAAGACAGAGCGCTACAAAGCGCTGACTTGATGGAAAGGCTGCCGTTGTAATCACCGTTCAGTGCCCCGTTAGCGCACTGAAAACAGCGCCCTTGCATGTAATGGGGGTCGAACAAATGAGAGTATTCCTGCACAAAACCAAAACTTCTCGTCGCATTCAGAACAGTCTTCCCAGTCAGTCCCCCTATAATTTCCACATGAACAACAAAAACGATAAAAACGATAAAAACGATAAGAGTACGAAAATCGTTTACTTTCGTACCAGAAACAGGAAGATGCGACGATGTTGATAGTTCGCCCCGTAGAATTTAACGATATCAAAGCTATTGAGTACCTGGCTGAGTCAGCAGGTGCTTCAGTGAGTACGCTGCCATCAACCCACTCCCATCTACAAAAACTGGTTGAAGCAACCCAGCAAGCCCTCAGGCGCGCCATTACCAAACCAGCAGGTGAAACCTATCACTTTGTTTTGTCGGATATCAACTCTGGCCAGGTGCTCGGTATTGCCGGCATGAACGCTGCCGTAGGCGTTACCGCCCCGTTTTACAGTTACCGCTTACAAGACATTGTTCATGCTTCAGACGATTTGCAAATCCATAACCTTGTTCCAGCCTTAACCCTCTGCCATGATTACACGGGGTATACTTCACTGTGTACGTTCTACCTTTTACCAGAAGCTGAAACCCCGCAAACCCTGGCGTTATTAAGTCGGGCCCGATTGCTTTTTCTTGCCCAGCATCGCCACCGTTTTGCCGATCGCATACTGGCAGAGCTTCAGGGGGTGGTGGATGAACAGGGAAGATCACCGTTCTGGGAAGGTTTGGGGCAGCATTTTTTTACGATGGATATGACCCATGCAAACTATTTAACAGGGGTCTGTGACAAAAGTTTTATTGCTGATCTGATGCCACGATTCCCTGTTTATACCCCGCTGTTATCTCGCAAAGCCCGCTCAGTGATTGGTGAAGTTCGCCCTGACCGGATGCCTGCGGTGGATCTCCTTGAGAGTGAAGGTTTTCGCTATGAAGAGTATATCGATATCTTTGATGCGGGCCCCACGTTGGAAGCCCGCATTGATACATTAACTACCGTCTCAACCAGTCAGCGGCAAGCCGTGAGCATTGATGAGACCGTGCAGGGTACTCGCTGCCTTGTCGCCAATACTGGTACCACTGATTTTCGCTGTCTCTCCACACGCCTGAATCGGGAGCAACCTGCCATCTCCGCGGCAATTGCAGACGCATTGCGCGTTCGGGCGGGTGATCCCATCCGTTTTTGTCAATAAAAGGAAACACAATAGTGATGAGTATCAACGTACAACAGCTATTTGATAACCTCTGGGAAGCCTACTTGCCCCTGTCCCCGGATGCTAAAGCCATTCACGAATTATTTGTTGATGATAACGGGGTTGTGGTTAATGATCATATTGCGCTGCGGACATTTAACTTGCCGGGCATTGGTATCAGCAAAATGGCAGAACCTTTTCTGGCTTCTGGTTATGTCGAAGGGGGCGAATACACCTTCCCCGCCCGCAAGTTGTATGCAAAACATTTCCAGCATCAAGATACGACCTTGCCGAAAGTCTTCATTAGTGAGCTACTGGTAGAGCAACTGTCAGACCAGGCAGGCACGCTTATCCACCAGCTGGTTGAACAACTCGATAGCAAGCAAATTGACACCTTTCCCCTATGCAGTATCGGGCGCCCCTGGCAAGTGAGCGTCCACAATTACGAAACATTGGTCAGTGAAAGTGAGTATGCCGGTTGGGTTGCCGCTCACGGCTTTGTCGTGAACCATTTCACCGTTTCCGTGAATCATCTGGCTAACAACCAGACCCTTGAGCAAGTCAATGACACAATTCGTAATGCGGGCTTTGCCATGAACGACAGTGGTGGACTGATTAAAGGCTCACCAGAAGTGCTGCTTGAGCAATCGTCTACACTGGCAGGGGATGTCAGGGTGACCTTTTCAGATGGCGAAAAGGTTATTCCCGGATGCTTTTATGAGTTTGCCAAACGCTATTCCCAGCACAATGGTGACCTTTATCAAGGATTTGTCGCGGCATCGGCCGATAAGATTTTTGAGAGTACCGATACACGGTAAGCCTCAACGAAACGAATAAACAAAAAAACGAACAAGAAGACGTAACTATTATGATGATAATACGACCCATTACCGCCAGCGACCACGATGCCCTGTGGCATATCGCCAATAAAACCGGGCCGGGATTCACTTCTCTTCAACCAAACGCTGAAGCGGTAAAAGACCGGCTGAAATTAGCATTGACCTCCATGGTTGATAATCCACCAGAGGAAGCGTTGTACCTGATGGTAATGGAAGATACCAATACCCACCAGATAGTGGGCGTTTGCGGTCTGAAGTCTGCCGTCGGGCTATCGGCTCCCTGGTATAACTACAAAGTCAGTGCCCATGTCCATGCATCCCGGGAACTCGACGTCTATAGCGAGCATAATACGCTGAACCTGTGTTGCGACCATACGGGTTACTCAGAGCTTTGCTCTTTGTACCTTGACCCGGAGTACCGGCATTCAAAAAACGGTCAACTGTTGTCTAAATCGCGTTTTTTGTTTTTAGCTGCCCACAAAGAGCGTTTTCATGCTCATATTTTTGCGGAGTTGCGGGGCTATCTTGATGAAGAGAGTCACTCACCTTTTTGGGAGGGGCTGGGTCGGCATTTCTTTAATGTTGATTTTGAAAAAGCGGATCAGCAGATTTCCCAGGGCAAAGCCTTTATTTCCGAGTTGATGCCACGTCACCCGATCTATACCAAACTGTTACCGAAAGAGGCACAGGCAACCATTGGTAAAACCCATAAAAGCACCCTGGCTGCCCGAAAAATTCTGGAGCAGGAGGGATTTCGTTATACCAACTATGTGGATATTTTTGATGCCGGCCCTCTGCTTGAGACGCCTGTAGCCAATATCCGTGCCGTGCGCGACGCCCGCGTTTTCAAGGTCACTGCGTGTAACAAACTGCCCGACGCAACAGGTCCGTGGCTGATGGGGAATGATCAGTTTGAAGATTTCCGGTGCATTCTCGGCACAGCCGCTGCTCAAGATGATGGCAGTGTCTTGATATCGAAAGATCAAGCCGAGGCACTTAACGTGGAAACCGGCGATACCCTGCGCCTTGTTACCCTTTCAGCGGCCCATTCAGCTGACAAAGAGGAAACCGGGGCAACCTCACCTGTTTCAGCCACTCACCACCCATCTACCACAGGCAAAGCAGACAATGAGTAAAGTACATTTTATTAATGGTCACTGGGTTAGTGGTCAGGGACGCTCCTTTCAATCAACCAACCCTTCTACTGCCGATATTCTCTGGGAAGGTGCTGGTGCCGACAGCACACAAATAGACGCGGCTGTCACCGCAGCAAGATCAGCGCTGCCACAGTGGGCTGCACGAACACCCCAATCACGTACGTCAATTCTAAAACGCTTTACCGGGCTTGTGGCAGAAAACAAAGAGCGCATCGCCACCACTATTGCCCATGAAACAGGTAAGCCTTTGTGGGAAGCTCGCACGGAAGCGGCGGCAATAGAAGGCAAGACCAGTATATCCCTGAAAGCGCACGAAGAGCGCACCGGAACCACAGAGACGACTTTACCTGTTGGCAGGGCGGTGATCAGACATAAACCCCATGGTGTCGTTGCTGTTTTTGGTCCTTATAATTTTCCGGGGCATCTACCCAACGGACATATTGTGCCTGCCTTGATCGCTGGCAATACCGTTGTGTTTAAACCCAGTGAACTTACCCCCGCAACAGCCCATCTGATCGTCACGCTCTGGGAACAAGCGGGCCTCCCTGATGGTGTTCTGAACCTTGTGCAAGGTGAGAAAGAAACGGGTATCACCCTGGCTTCCCATGGTGGCATTGATGGCTTGTTTTTCACGGGTAGCTCCCAAACCGGCAGGCTCCTGCACCAACAGTTCGGTGGACACCCCGGTAAAATCATGGCGCTGGAAATGGGTGGCAATAATCCGTTGATTGTCTCGGAACTCTCTAATATTGACGGTGCTGTCCACGACACCATTCACTCTGCCTTTATTACCGCAGGTCAGCGTTGTACCTGCGCACGAAGACTGTTTGTCCCACAGGGGCAGTGGGGAGACAGCTTCCTGAAAAAGCTGGTTGCCAGTACTGAAGCAATTAAGATCGGTCATTGGAATGCTGATCCACAGCCGTTTATGGGTGCCCTGATTTCTGAGTCAGCTGCCAGGCGCATTCTTGACGCGCAGGCACACTTGCAAAGCATCGGGGGCAAAAGCCTGTTGGCAGCGAAAATACTTGAAGCAGGCACAGCATTGCTCAGCCCTGGTATTATCGATGTGTCTGCTATTACCGAACTACCCGATGAAGAATACTTTGGCCCACTATTGCAGGTTATTCGTTATGATGATTTTAACGATGCTATCGCCGGGGCTAATAAGACATGCTACGGTCTTTCCGCAGGCTTGCTCAGTGAAAATTCTGAGGAGTATCAGGTATTCCTGCACCAGATTCGTGCAGGCATTGTTAACTGGAACCGCCCGATTACCGGCGCTGCCGGCACCGCGCCCTTTGGGGGGGTCGGCGACAGTGGCAACCACCGCCCCAGCGCCTACTTTGCCGCCGATTACTGTTCCTACCCTGTGGCCAGTGTTGAGTCAGAAGCTCTGGTATTGCCTGAGACACTGGCACCGGGACTGTCCATTATTAACTAAACCAGGCAATAAAGGGGACTCTCCCTTATTGCCCGTCAGCAACAGAAAAAACAATGAATGCGTACGAAGCAAATTTTGATGGACTCGTGGGACCAACCCATAACTACGCCGGGCTGTCTTATGGCAACGTAGCCTCAAGCAATAACCGGTCGTTAACCTCCAACCCAAAACTGGCAGCGTTGCAGGGTCTGGAGAAAATGAAAACCATGCGCAACCTTGGTCTGGTACAAGGTGTTCTCCCTCCCCATGAACGACCTGCTGTTAACGAATTAAGGGCGCTGGGCTTTTCCGGCAGTGATGCTGACATACTCACCAAAGCCGCAAAACAGGCACCAAAACTGCTGGCATCGTGCTGTTCTGCCGCAACCATGTGGACAGCCAATGCGGCAACCGTCTCCCCCAGTTTGGATACGGCCGACGGCAAGGTACACTTGACACCGGCTAATCTGTCAAACAAGTTTCACCGCGCCATGGAACACAAGACGACCAGGCAGGTACTTCAGGCTGTGTTTAACAGTGAGCGATACTTCACCCACCACGAAGCATTACCGGGGATTCCCCAGTTTGGTGATGAAGGTGCCGCTAACTATACGCGTTTCTGCACCGACTACCACCGACCTGGCGTGGCGTTTTTTGTTTACGGTGATAATGGCTTCAGCTCAAATGAGCGGCGCCCTCGCCCACAACGTTACCCTGCCCGGCAAACACGAGAGGCTTCTGAAGCCATTGCGCGTCAGCACCAGTTGGCCTGTGATCGTATTGTCTTTGCGCAACAGCACCCGAATGTGATCGACCAGGGTGTATTTCACAATGATGTTATTGCCGTGGGCAATAAAAACCTGTTGTTTTGCCATGAACACGCTTTTTTACACCAGCGGCAAGTTTATGAGCAGCTACGGGAAGCACACACGGATTCAGCGCTGTCCATTGTTGAAGTCTCTGATGATCAGGTCAGTGTCAGCGATGCCGTATCCAGTTATCTCTTTAACAGTCAGCTGGTTACTGTCAATGGTAAAAATACGCTGATTGTGCCTTCTGAGTGTGACGCCAATGAAAAGGTAGCGCGCTATCTGCGCTGGCTAACTGAAAGCCATCACACTATTGACGCAGTGCGATCATTTGATCTTAGACAAAGTATGAAAAACGGCGGCGGACCTGCCTGTTTACGGCTAAGGGTTGTCCTCACTGATGCAGAACTTGCGGCTGTCAACCCTGGCAGTATTATGAGTGACTCGCTTTATCAACGGCTGGTCCAGTGGGTCAATGATCATTACCGTGACAGGTTAACCGAAAAAGATCTTGCAGACCCTCAGCTATTAATGGAATCCCGTAACGCCCTTGATGAATTAACGGCGATTATGCAGCTCGGTTCCGTCTATGATTTCCAGCGATAAGTTATGCTCCCTGTCAATTTTATCATTCACAGGAATCACGCGAGGGTAGCCGCATTTCAGAAAATACCAGCATTTCGTCATTCCTGCGAAGGCAGGAATCCATCACCACATTGAACCCCCGCCTTCGCGGGGATGGACGGCGGTAAACTATAAATTGCCGCTATCCTGGAATCTGAGTGGCTATTTTTCGCTGGCGATATTCGCTGCCCCTTTAATCAGAATCCCCAGTCGGCTGACCTTTTTCGGTGTGAGCGCAGGCCAGTTATCGATAATCTCTTGTGACACATATTGAATGGTACACATTGCCTGCTTTGCAGCACCAGCGGGGATCACTTCACCCTCGCTCTTTTCCTTAAAACTCCAGAGTTGACACATCAACTGGTGTGTAAGGCGGTAGTCTGGCTGTGACGATAACTGAAAAATATCCAGCAGTTGTTCTTCCGGGTGCTCCTTCAGCAGCGCCAATACCCGCTCCTGCTGTGATTGTGTCTGACCTTCCAGCTCACGGAGATTGCTCTCACAGCGGTTAAGCCGGTCAATGAGTGGCTTGATGTTGTCTGTTTTGGTTGCTGTCACCATGTGAACTCCCCCTGCACCAACTGTCCCTATGAAAAGTACCAAACAATGACACCGTTTTTAAAGCATTAATGTCAAAAATATCAAATTCAGGCTTATCGCTGCATCATCCCGGGGAGAATTATACGACAATAGGCATATAGTAATAGCCGATCTCACATTAAACAGCGCGGGGATTTCCCAGGAGCCTGTCGGACTTATGCTTTCACCCCCTTTGATAAGTCAATAGAAAACACTATTGGATTGAACCTTTACATATTATGCCTACACTAACCACAGGATAAAAACAGATGGGTTTTACTGATGTATTTATTATTAAAAAAACCACTGGCACTATGGGTTCATACACTGTGTGTTTTACTATTTTCTTTGTTTATTGATGAGCACCTCTTTGCAAAAGGTCATTCACCCACAATCATTCCCGTAAAATACGGAAACAATAATGATAACAGTGCTTTTTTTGAGTTTGCAGTAAACTATAAAGCCATTCACTCTCCTTATAAGCCCGACCCTACTGATATCAAGAAAGAAAATACAACAGAAAGCCTGCTAAAGGCTATCACCCGATTGTCATGCACGATCTGTCCTGAAAGTCACCTGTTACGTTTTACCACAAAAAAGTATGATTTTGATGAAGTTGATGAAAAAGAATTTTATGATGAGGGCCAATATTATCATGAAAGCGAATGGTATGATGATTATGAAGATATGCCTAAATTTACCACCGGTATTGATATTTTCAGCCTGAAAGGGGAGCATCTTTTTTCTGTAACGACAACAGAAGAAATACTGTTTGTTGTTTTGCCAGAGGAGACGTGGGACACCCTTCTTCTCACGCAAGACCTTGACCCCTATCAACAAGGAGGTATATCACCATTTGATACCAACAGACTGATTCAATATAAGAACATGCTAACAGCAGCCCTTGAAAAACTCCCGGCCGCGCCTCGGAAAGACAACCTGATAACGATTGATGTTTCTTCAACGTCCTGTGTCCCTGAAACAATAGATGAACAAAACTGTGTAAACTTAACCGATGCAGATCAATATCATGATATTTCATACAGACATCTCAATAGCGCCTTGTTGTTTTATATGGTCAATGAAGAAAACATTCTTCCTCTTGTGTTAATGGGAGACAATAAAACAAATCAATTTCTTTCATCTATTGAATCCTTTGATAGACTGAATGGGTGGCTTCAAACAGCTAAAACTTCTCCCATGACACTCCCTGGAATGTGGTCTGCTAACCAACCTGATTCAGGCGATAATAACTATATCAACCCCGCTCTTGTTTGGGGTGGTGCTTACTACAAGCAACTATGCAGATTAAGTTATAAGGTTAAAATAGAAGGGCGTAGTAAAGATAAAGCAAAAAGATGTATAAAGAGATGTATAAAAAAAATCAATCAGGTGCCGCTATCAATAGTGTCACCTCCAAATTTTTGACGCTGTAGTTTGACCGAAAGCTGGCGCGAACCTGCTGCTTTTGCCTTGGTTCTGGACGGTGAAAGTTACGGTTCTTGCTGTAACTTTCTTGCTTTGACATCCTCCCCGGCGTGAAGAGGGTGCCGCGAAACGCTTAATTTTCTCCGTCGTCATCCCGTACAGGGATTGTAAGGGATCTATGCCACAAGGACGTGAATCACTAAACCCCCATGATGCGTGCGGTCAGAGTGCCTTCCATAGCGTGTGGTTCCTGTACATTCCCTGTACAGGGTGACGGTGCGGGGTGTACTTCAGCGTTTCGCGACAGCCTCTAGCCCGGATATTTCATAAACATGCTCCTGGCCTTGCTTGCTCCTTGCGGCTCTAAAGGCGTTTTGCTCAGTCGACCGTACTCCCCGGTACGGCGTTCCTTCGCAAAATCCCTTAGAGCCGCAAGGTTCTGCGCAATTCTCAGGGCAGTTTATGAAATATCCGGGCTAGCAGTACGCGGTTTCACGCGATTTCGATAACTTTTCTGCTGTGACTTTATCGTTGAGAAGCTGCCTGCGATATCGAGATTTATTGGGCTAGACTAGTACTAATAGCTTCATAAACAAGGATAGTTATGGCCGAAAATCAAGACTACCTCCGGCGCATTCAACCGGTTGATACCGCAAGGGAAGATGCCTTTTATAAAAAAACCGTCAATGACAGGCAGCCGACAGTCAGCGCCAGTGAGAATGTGCATCATACCCACGACACCCAAACCAGTTTTGACGACTTAAAAAATACCCTGGAAGGACTCAGGGAGGGTTCCCAGTTAAACACTGAGCTACAGGCACTGGTTTCGACACTGATTGCCAGTATCGTCACAGAAACCCTGCCCAAAAACCCGCAACAAAATACCTCAACAGACAAACAAGGTTCTGGTGGCGTCGCTGCTGTTGAATCGACCGGGCCTGCCAACAACAAAGGGGCTATCCGGCGCATGCAACAGGTAATGGGGACAGAAAGCCGTTTACTCCAGCAAGTGATGGATTACCTGCAACTTTCAAGCCCGGCACGCAAAGACGAACATATTCAAAATATGGGACTCGAATACAACAATCTTCCCCCTACCCTTACTGGTTATATGGAAAAACGGGAGGCGTTACTGGAAAAAGTACAGGCCCATCTTGACGGTCAAATGGACAAGGAAGCCCTCAGGCAGGCGGCTCAACCTTTGGCCCGTTATGTGGATACCGCCTTGATGATTATCGATAACTCACTGGCTCTGGAGTTAGCCAGGGAGATCCATGAACAACACCGTTAATTTTCCACGGATCATCCACAAGATGCTGATCACAACAGGGATGTTTGTTGGTCTTGGTATCTTGGTGGGGGTTATCGCTCAGTCTTGCTCAACACCCTTGAAATCTCTGGCTACAACCACTGAAACACCTGCCACCTTGTTTCAGCCTTCGCTATGACAGTCTTTTCAGTGTGGTGAGTCAATTCACGAAAAAGTCGACTTTTTTAACGGTGTTATCGCCGGTTGCGGAAGAAGCACCACCGTCAAGACGACCAGCTATACACTGCCAGGCGATGGCGGCACTGGAAACGGCTTAATATTTCCGCTTTTAGCGTCAGTGACTTTTGCCGTTCCTTCTTTCTCCACTTCATCAATCCGCACAATGGATGTTAGTGGGATATAGCTTCGCTTGACATCTTCAAAGAGATTTTTTAGCCGTTCTTCAGACGGGTCAACCAATAATTGGCTGCGCTCCCCGAAGGTGATTTCTTCAATTTCAATAAAACCCCACAACTCGCTCTGGAAGATCTGGCGAGCATAGACCTCAAATATTTCACCCTCATTGTGGAAGATGACACGGAAAATGGGTTTGGTCGACATTAACGCTTTGATTACCTGCAAAAAATGAAAAGGTCTATTCCCTGTTTCAGGGGGAAAATCAGTACACAGTACACTATTTTATCTTGAGGATACCATAGACTGCCTGTTTCTGGGGCTTATTGTTTCCGTAACCTTGTACGTAGCTATACGTTTGATTTCTTTCTGACCACCGACCTGAATCCGGTATTCCGACTACCCCCTTTGACCGGGTACCGGTATACTGTGCGTTTTGATTAAACGAAAGATGGTTCATTGCTTTGTCATCTGAATTGACTAAAAAACTGTACATCAAAACCCACGGTTGCCAGATGAATGAGTATGACTCCGCTCGCATGGCAGACCTGTTGGGCGAAACTCACACGCTTGAGCTGACGGACAATCCTGAAGAAGCTGATGTAGTCCTGGTCAACACTTGCTCTGTGCGTGAGAAAGCGCAGGAAAAGCTCTTTCACCAGCTAGGGCGCTGGAAAAAACTAAAGGCCAACAAACCTGATCTCGTCATTGGTGTTGGCGGCTGTGTGGCCAGTCAGGAAGGTGACGCTATCCGTAAGCGGGCTCCCCATGTGGATGTGGTCTTTGGGCCCCAGACCCTGCATCGTCTACCTGAGATGATTGACGCGACCAAGTCCAGTCACATACCCGTGGTGGATGTTACTTTTCCGGAGATTGAAAAGTTTGACCGCCTGCCAGATCCCAGTGTCGATGGCCCCACTGCTTTTGTATCCATTATGGAGGGGTGCAGTAAATACTGTACATTCTGTATAGTGCCATACACCCGTGGTGCTGAAGTGAGTCGTCCAATGGATGATGTTCTGGCTGAATGTGTCAGTCTTGCTGAAAAAGGCGTTCGGGAAATCAACCTGCTGGGTCAGAATGTGAACGCCTATTGCGGAGAAAAAGACGATGGTACAACCTGCGACCTGGCCGAACTCATCACCATTGTGGCAGCCATTGATGGTATTGACCGTATTCGTTTTACCACCTCCCACCCCATGGAGTTCTCGGAAAGTCTGATCAATGTCTATGCCGATGTACCTGAGCTGGTCAGCCATTTGCACCTTCCTGTGCAAAGTGGTTCAAATCGTATTCTTGCCCTGATGCAGCGAAATCATACCATTGATGAATATACCCGTAAGGTTCGCAGACTCAAGGCTATTCGCCCAAA
Organism: Candidatus Sororendozoicomonas aggregata; assembly: GCF_031528575.1. NCBI lineage: Bacteria > Pseudomonadati > Pseudomonadota > Gammaproteobacteria > Oceanospirillales > Endozoicomonadaceae > Candidatus Sororendozoicomonas > Candidatus Sororendozoicomonas aggregata. The sequence goes on along the minus strand of NZ_JAVLSP010000011.1, from coordinate 56,561 downwards.
CCTGAGTATGTCTTCTGACTTTATTATTGGCTTCCCCGGAGAAACTGATCAAGATTTTGAAGACACCATGAACCTGATTGCTGAGGTAGGCTTTGATACGTCATTCAGCTTTATCTATAGCAAACGCCCTGGCACACCAGCCTCGGATATGCCCGATGATGTACCCGGGACAGTGAAAAAACAGCGCCTGAAAATTCTGCAAGATCGCATCAACCAGCATGCCATGCAAATCAGCCGCCGCCTGGTGGGTTCAACACAAAAGATCCTGGTGACCGGTTACTCGAAAAAAGATCCGGGGCAATTGACCGGTCGAACGCAGTGCAACCGCATTGTCAATTTTCCTTGTGATGACCCGCGTCTGATCAGCCACTTTGCCGAAGTGGAAATCACAGAAGCGCTCCCTCATTCCCTGCGTGGCTGCTTGACAGGTTCTGAGTTAGACACTTTGTCTCAAACAACTTGACGTGACGCGCCAGCCCATATCGCTGCGCGCATTAGCACATTAAATGACACCCTCGGGGCATCAGAATTTAAGGCAGATTTTCAGGGGAGGGAGGTTCGCAAAGCCTGTGAACCTGGTTTTCCCAACAGTCCAATTCGGCCACTGATCCTCAGGGTGAGCAGTTGAACGCCGCTTTCCCTGTGAAGAATAAGGCTCCCCGCAAGTTAACAGCGATCAATTGCTGAACTCAGGTGCGTCACGCCATGGGAATGACTTCCCACTACGACTCTTTGACAACATCGGCTCGAGACGAAATCCCAAACTCTTCCGACAGCATCCCTTTTTCTTCCGGCTTGTTTTTCGGAGCGTAGTCTTTTGGCTGCTCAACTGTTTTTGAGCGCACTGTATGGCCTTTGGTGAGCTTGCCAGAGACAAACGAATTGCTTCTCAGCAGTGCGTCACCCAGGCCTCTGTGTACTGACTCATTCTGGCACAGGCTGTCAGCCCCGTTAGCCATATGTTCATGGACTTCTTTGTAGGTGTCGGTCATCTTGTTGATCAGATGGGCAGTGGTTGTAAAATGGTCAGACACTTTGTCTTTATATTCCATATACTCACGCTGCACATCGTCCAACTGACTGGTTAGCTTACCGTTTCGGGCGTTAGAGCCAGCAAAAATATGGTACAAAAGCGCACCACAAAGAGCTCCTACCAGAAACGCCAGACTACCTACCAGCCAGATTTCATTGATATTATCCACTGTGTTGCCTCACTCGGTGGGGCTTTGCCCGTTTAACTCACTTGTCTGTTTTTGTTGACACAAGTTCATCCTAGTTGCTGTGCCAGCATACCACAGGTACATTGTATGTGCTTTTTTCACTATCCTCATTGAGAGTTTTGCCCAGATGCCAGCGACACCCGAACAACGTTACCAAAAGGACTTATCAGAACACGGGTTCAAGCCAGATCCGGCGCAGGCTAAAGCCATTGAACACTTGCAAGCCGTGTTTGAGCAACTCATCTTACCGGAAAAACGTTCATTGAATCCATTAAAATGGATAAAAGGTAACGCAGTAACACCCGTTAAGGGGTTGTATCTTTGGGGTGGTGTCGGCAGGGGGAAAACCTGGCTGATGGATACCTTTTACGATTGCCTGCCGTTTAAGAACAAGCGCCGAATGCACTTCCACCATTTCATGAAGTATACGCACGATGAGCTTCGTCACCTGGCAGGGCGGAAAAATCCCCTAAAAGAAGTCGCTAGAAGACTGGCTGGTCAAGCCCGGGTAATTTGCTTCGATGAATTTTTTGTGACAGATATTGCCGATGCCATGATTTTAGGGGGGCTGCTTGAACATTTATTCAACCAGGGCGTCACACTGGTTACCACCTCAAACATTGAGCCTGACGGACTTTACCAAGATGGCCTGCAACGGGCGCGATTTTTGCCCGCGATTGCCTTGCTTAATAAAAACACGGTAGTGCTGAATGTTGATAGTGGCACAGATTACCGCTTGCGTATTTTGGAGCAGGCGGAAACCTATTATTTTCCTCTCGGGCAATCTGCCAGCAAGCGGCTACAGAATACCTTTGATAATCTGGTGCCGGACCCTGCACACAGGGTCAATGACAGGCCACTGCTCATTGCCGGTCGCCATATCCCCTGTAAACACCAGGGCAATGGCATCGGCTGGTTTACCTTCCTGGCACTGTGCGACGGGCCACGCAGTCAGAACGATTATATTGAAATAGCCTGCCTGTTTCATACGGTACTTTTGGAGGGGCTGCCTGTACTTTCATCTGCCACTGATGACCAGGCCCGGCGCTTTATCAGCCTGGTGGATGAGTTTTATGATCGTCATGTCACGCTGATTATTTCAGCAGATACCCCTATTCATGGTATTTATACGGGGTCAAAGTTAGCCTTTGCTTTTGAGCGCACCATCAGCCGGTTGCAGGAAATGCAGTCGACTGCATTTTTATCACGGGAGCATATCGGTGGATAATGCCCGGTTGTAATGCATTGGCCGTGTATGCAGCCAAAAGAGAATCTGATAATGAGCGGTATGTGGCGCTTGATGGCAAAAAGGCATTGCCCAGAGACAGGGTGAGGTGTTTTGATACACCCCCCCACAGGGAAACTCCAGGAAAAGTAGAGTTACAGAAAAATACATATTGACCTTGCCACCGGGTATGAAATCAGTTTTTGTAGGCCTCCGTTTCTTCAGGGTCACAACTGATGGCAGCATGGGGCTGCCCCTGAAGCAATTTTTTGAACTGCGCTTTTGCAAGCCGGATCAATTCACGGTGATTGCCCGCTTCTACATAAAGGTCCTGCAGGGAGTTCAATTCATCATCCCAACAGCTATACAGACCATAAGCTGTGCCAATGGCGGGCACTGCCCCCTGCTCACAATCCGGGAAAAGGGCATTTAGCTGTGCCTCTGTGGTCAGATGAAGCTGGCGGTCTATCCTGCTATTTAACCATGGCAGCATCAACTTGTTTCTTGACGGCATTATAGCCATTACATATCCACTGTCGTCATTAAGTATGACACCTTTTGTCATATTTTTTACAGGAATACAGGCTGAGTGTGCCGTACTGACTGCTCTTTCTGAATAGGGATGGCTGACGACTTCATATTCTATATGATTATCCCTGAGGAACGTCTGAAGTTTTCTGGCGATGGACATAAAAACCTCATTTTAGCTACAGTATGATTTGAGCCCAAAGTACCACTACAAAAGTGTATATCTAATTAGCTAAAACTGTGTTTTTACAGCGTATGGATTGAATAAAAAAATTATCGAAAGCAGGTAAAACCCCATACACCCTGTGCGGGAGCGTTAGCTAGGAGCCTGACGGAGTTAAGACAATTTCGGCCTGAAATCCAGAAAGCGCGAGAAAGCGCGGCCAGAATTTCCGATCAATTTGCTTAAATAGGTCAACTATTCGCACAAATTTATCGAAAATTCTGACTCGCCCTACTGAATTTTATACTCGAAAGCATAAGTCCGACAGGCTCCTGGGGGAAAGCGGCTTGAGTCAGTGCCATCAGCCAATGACCGGGAGTATTTCTACTCGCTGGCAGTTTGATTATATCCAGAGGATGGCTCCTCTCGTTCCACTGACCCTGATACAACAGTGCCTTATGGGTCGGGACCCAAAGGTCAGCCAGCGTTATTCCACAAGCAGTACTTGGAACCAGTCTTAAAAATCATGCTCCTATTGCGGCTACGATAAATGGATCTAAAAAGTCGCTTTTGTTCGTCAAATAGTCCCGCTATTCTCCTCACAAAAGCGACTTTTTATCCGCCATTTCTCGCAGTCCTCGCAACGGGCAGACTTTTAAGACTGCTTCTTACAACTGAAGCAAATTTTTTTTAAAGTGACTACACTACTCATTAATGAATTCAAAGATGGGCGTTTTACCGCAGGTGAGCACTTTGTCGTTACTATGCTCGTCCACAGGTAGCAAGGTGAATGTCTGTTTTTGGCAAAACATCCACCCTAGCCCGGATATTTCATAAACATGCTCCTAGCCTTGCTTGCTCCTTGCGGCTCTAAGGGAGTTTTGCTCAGTCGACCGTACTCCCCGGTACGGCGCTCCTTCGCGAAATTCCTTGGAGCCGCAAGGTTCCGCGCAATTCTCAGGGCAGTTTATGAAATATCCGGGCTAGATTAATGGCTTAAGTGTTGTCGGCAGTAAAATAAAGTACAACTTTAGAAGAGGAGACAGGGTATCTTGGAGGACAGGTTATCTCTAAAAGAAAATGACCCTGATTATACTTGAGTAAATTTTTCTTATTACTGTTTTTGGTTTGTCAAATTGCTGTAGCTGGTAAGGGTAAGGATGGGAAAAAGCCAGAAGAAAGCGCGGCACGTTTAATTGATTGCCACGTTGCTAATGGTCACTTGTTTTGCCAGCAACGCAATATAAATGAAGAGACATATTCACAAGAGCACAGGATACGGCTTAATAGTCTGCCGGGAATAAACACACCCTCTTCGGTTGTTAGAATTGATGAGGGAGAAAAGCCGACTTTCTGTGTCCTGGATAGTAAACTGGGAGCGAAGGATGTTATAGCGACTGTCCTCAACAGCCAGGTCACTGATTGTAATAGCGCACAGTTGCTGACAACAGATCAAGAAAGTAGTCAATGTGAGTTAATGTCATTGACTATTGCCGGTGGTGAAATCGAGCCTTTATTTAATGGAGAACTGCTGCGAGAAGAAGATATAAACAAATCGCAGGTTAATTATTTATGTGATAATTGCGCTAAAAATTTTCAAACGTCAGAAGCCTGCAATGAGCACAGAATCAAATGCGGAAAAAGTGACAACACAAGGCCCAGTGATAATCAGCCCCACAAAAACAAGCCTGATAATGCTTGTCAGAGGAAAAAAGTTGCCTGCATTGCGCCCGGGTGTGATAAGGTATTCACTACTAATAGTCATATGAAAACACACCATAAAGTCGCCCATGAGGGTAAACGATATCCCTGCGATATCTGTGATAAGTCATTCACCTCCATGGCTCATATGAAAAGACACAAGATAAGCTTGCATCAGGGGGGGTGCTCAGAGTGTGGCAAGTTCTTCGCTCACGTCACTGATCTGAGAGCGCACAAAAAAAATGAGCACCAAGGGGAACGGCATACCTGCGCTGAGCCCAAGTGTAATCGATCATTCGCTTCGGTCGCTGCTCTGAAAGCGCACTGTGAAAACATTCATCAGGGTAAACGATATGCCTGCGCTAAGCCCGGATGTGATGAGGAATTCACTACAAAGGGTAACCTGAAAGAACATCTTCGCAGCGTCCATAACAGGACACGATATGCCTGCAAAGCGCCCGGATGTAAAAAGTCATACTCTCGGAAATATACTCTGGAAAAACATCAAAAAGAATGCCATTAACATCAAGTTCCATCTAAGTCAGGAAAAAGAAAATAGTCGGGTGTATTATCACCCAAGCCCTGATGAGGCGGCTCAGACTAAAAATACACCTTCAGCTTTTGTTCAGCTGCGCTGTTATACGCCTTCAGTTAAAAACGTTCTTTTTTATACTGAACCATAGCCGTTTAACAAAATATTTTCCCGATAACGCCCTTAACCATCCTCAACGTCGTGCGCCTTGAGCGCACCGGTAAAAGCGTCAGCATCCGTGCGGTAGATACTCGCCAGACCATTTCAGTGCCCATGGACGTTATTTAAAAAAACAAAGCTGAACAAAAGCTGAACAAAAGTTGAACAATAAACAAACAAAGAGATTTCAAGTCAGATTGAGTATTAGAATAGCCACGACATATTCATAAGGAAGCAATAATGTTGACAAGCAAACAATTGGTTTCAGCAGGTGTTTTAGCAAGCGCACCAGCACCTGCTTTTGCCAGTGATGGCATACTTCACATGACACAAAACCCTATTGCCTGGGCCTGTGTAGCCGTCTTCATTTTGGCGTACTGTGCTGTGATTGCCGAAGAGCAGCTTAACCTGCGTAAATCCAAGCCCGTGATGCTTGCGGCGGGAATTATCTGGGCGTTGATTGCCTGGTTAGCCAACAGTGAGGGAGTGTCCCATGAGCTGCTGAAGAAAGCCGTTATGCACGACCTGGAAGAGTATGCGGCGATGTTTCTGTTTCTTTTGGTGGCGATGACGTATATCAATGCCATGGAAGAGAGAGGTGTTTTTTCTGCACTAAGAAGCTGGCTGGTAAGGCAGGGATTAAACTTCAGACAGTTATTTTGGGTGACGGGGGGACTGGCATTTTGTATTTCACCCATAGCGGATAATTTGACCACGGCCCTGTTGATGGGTGCTGTGATCATGGCAGTAGGAGTGGGCAACTCACGGTTTGTTACCATGGCAATGATCAATGTGGTGGTGGCCGCCAATGCCGGTGGTGCCTTCAGCCCATTTGGGGATATTACCACGCTTATGGTATGGCAGGCAGGCAAGGTTGAGTTTTTCACCTTCTTTGCGCTGTTTTTGCCCTCTGTGGCTAACTTCCTGGTGCCCGCTTTGATTATGAATGGCTTTATTGATAAAGGGCTGCCCACCGCCGTGGATGAGAGAACACCCATCAAGCATGGCGGGATAGGCATTTGCGTTTTGTTTCTGATTACCATTGTTCTCGCTGTATCTTTTGAGAACTTTTTTGGGCTACCGCCGTTTATGGGCATGATGACCGGACTGGCGTTGTTGATGATTTATACCTGGTTCCTGAAAGCAGGTGGGCTGACCAGCAGTCGTCGAATTGACTCACACCATGGTGAAGATATTTATATTTATGAGCGCGTGGCACATGCCGAGTGGGATACCTTGCTGTTCTTCTTTGGTGTTATCTTTTCTGTGGGTGGGTTACGGTACCTTGGCTTTTTAGATCTGGCATCCCAAACCATGTACACCGACCTTGGTGCCAGCTGGACTAATATTATCGCGGGGGTGATTTCTGCCATTGTTGATAATATCCCGGTAATGTTTGCTATTTTGGGAATGAACCCGCAAATGGACGTATTCCAATGGTTACTGGTAACGCTAACGGCAGGTGTAGGTGGCAGTTTACTGTCAGTAGGTTCTGCGGCAGGGGTTGCTTTAATGGGAGCCTCAAAAGGCAACTACACGTTTATGAGTCACCTGCGGTGGAGTTGGGCTATTGCTCTGGGTTATGGAGCGAGCATTGCTGTCCATTTCCTGGTGAATGGTTAACTGTCCGCCAAATTAAGAAGATAAGCGCCCAACACTGTTTTTTGTGCTAGGAGCGTGTCGGGCTTAAGCTTTCGAGCATGAAATTCAGTAGAGCGAGTCAGATTTTTCGATGGATTTCAGGCCGAAATTGCCTTAAGTCCGACAGCCTCCTAGGTGGGGAAGCGTAGCCGGAAGGCTACGCGTTATCCCAATGGAGAAACGGCATTACAGGCAATCATTAATGCACGTCTTTCCAGTATTCACGCTTCAGCAGATAAGCAAATACCAAAAATACCAGCAGGAACAGGAAAACATAAATGCCTAACTGTTGACGCTCCGTGCGCATTGGCTCAGCAGAGTAGGACAGGAAGTTGGTCAGGTCATACATGGCCAAATCAAACTCTTCCGGTGTCATACTTCCTTTACGCTTTGGATCTACCACCAAACCACACATTTTGTCCCCCGTCAGTGGGTCACGCGCTGTTGGATCTGCGCCCTGACAGGTATCAACCTGAACCCCTTGAAGTTCCATTAATGCGTGAGGCATGCCTACATCAGGAAAGACCTTGTTATTCACGCCCCAGGGACGTTTAGGGTCCTCATAGAAAGAGCGCAGATAGGTGTACAACCATTCTTCACCCCGCACACGGGAAACCAGTGTCAAGTCAGGCGGTGCGCTACCAAACCATTGCTTGGCTTCTTTGGCATCCATACTGTTGGTCATCAGGTCACCAATTTTGGCGCCCTTGTTAAAGACCAGGTTGTCCAGCATCAAGTCATGGGGAATACCCAGATCATCAGCTACCCGCTCATAACGCTGAAAGCCAGTGGCGTGACAGCCTGAGCAATAGTTCTGATACAGTGCCGCGCCACGCTGTAATGACGCCTTGTCAGAATGGTCTGTCTCAATGGGGTCCAGTGGGTAACCGCTGCCACCGGCAGCTGCCGCCATCCCCGAAACAAGGGTTAACATCAGAGTCAGAAATACGTGCTTCATTATCCGGTCACCCTCTCCGGTACAGGTTTAGTTTTCTCCCATCGGGTATAAAATGGCATCAACAGGAAGAACGCGAAGTAAAGTAGTGTACACAGCTGCGCAACCAGTGTTCTGCCTTCAGTGGCGGACTGGGTGCCAAGATAAGTCAGAACCATAAAGACGAGGGCAAAAATCACCGTGCTCGTCTTGCTAATCCAGCCTTTGTAGCGCCAGGATTTCACTGGGCTGCGGTCCAGCCAGGGCAGAACAAACAAAATGGCTATGGCACCACCCATGGCAATAACGCCACCGAGCTTCGCTTCAATAAAGCCAATATCAAAGGTAATGGCTCTGAGGATGGAATAAAATGCGCCGAAATACCAGACAGGGGCAATATGCTCGGGTGTTTTAAGACCGTTAGCCTGCTCAAAGTTAGCGTACTCCAGGAACATGCCACCCATCTCTGGCATAAAGAACACGACGCCACAGAATACAAACAGGAACACAACTACACCGACAGTGTCTTTTACGGTGTAATAAGGGTGGAAAGGAATACCATCTAATGGCACACCGTCAGGCCCTTTGTTCTTCTTGATTTCAATACCGTCCGGGTTATTGGAACCCACTTCGTGCAAGGCAATAATGTGCAGAAACACGAGGCCCAACAGGACAATAGGCAGCGCAATCACATGCAGCGCAAAGAAGCGATTGAGGGTAATGCCGGAAATCAGGAAGTCACCACGGATAAATTGCTGAATATCCGCCCCTATCACCGGAATGGCGCCAAACAGGGAGATGATCACCTGTGCGCCCCAGTAAGACATCTGTCCCCAGGGGAGCAGGTAGCCCATAAAAGCTTCTGCCATCAACACCAGATAAATAGCCATACCAAAAATCCACACCAGCTCACGTGGCGCACGGTAAGAACCATAAATCAAGCCCCGGAACATATGCAGATACACCACAACAAAAAACATGGAGGCACCCGTGGAGTGCAAATAACGGATGAGCCAGCCGTACTCCACGTCCCGCATAATGTATTCCACCGAGGCGAAGGCCTGCTCAGCGCTTGGCGTATAGCTCATGGTCAGCCAGACACCGGTCAGTAGCTGATTGACCAGCACTAACAGTGCCAGGGAGCCAAAATAGTAGAAGAAGTTAAAGTTTTTTGGTGCGTAGTATTTGCTGAGGTGATCTTCCCAGACTTTTGTCACTGGTAGCCGGGCATTGACCCAGTCTAATAATTTCCCTGACATTATGCAGTCCCCTCACTACCGATTATCAGAATATCATTTGTCTCAAATACATAGGGAGGGATTTCCAGGTTGGTAGGGGCCGGTACACCTTGATACACACGCCCTGCCAGGTCAAAGCGAGAACCGTGACATGGACAGAAATAGCCCCCTTGCCACTTGGCATCAAACTCCATGGGCTTGACCTCTGGCATAAACTTGGGTGAACACCCCAGGTGCGTGCAAATCCCCAATAATACCAGATATTCGTCTTTTAATGCCCGCGCCGGATTCTTCGCGTACTCAGGCTGAGTCGACTTTTCAGAGAGCGGGTCACGTAAACGGTCATCTTGCGTTTTCAGTGTCGCCAGCATCTCCGGTGTTCTTCGTACCACAAAGACCGGCTTGCCTCGCCATTCGTAAACCACCTGTTGACCCGGTTGCAGCTTGCTGACGTTCACCTTCACTGGAGCGCCAGCCGCTTTCGCTTTGGCACTTGGATTCCAAGACTTTACAAAAGGTGTGGCTACCCCTACAGCTCCAGCGGCCCCGACCACTGAAGTTGCTGCCACGAGGAAGCGGCGTCGGCTAGTATTTACGCCGTTATCACTCATCAATGACTCTCCCACTGAATTCACTCTATTAATGTCATTCTTGTATCGATGATTTTTTATCAGTACCGAATATTGTCGTGTATCAAAATCACCTTACTTTCTGAGGGTAATGATACTTCTTTTGCTTAGTTCGAAAAAGTCTATGTGGAGTGTCAGTCAAAGAATTACGGAAAGTGCGTAAAACCTTTTACTTTGAGGACGGTGAAGAAGGTGAGGAGAAAGGTGAGGCATGCGCAGCAAGCCCCTTGTGCTATTTTTTACGATGCAGCCTGATTTTGTCGTATGCCCCCTGAATCTCCTGCGTCTTTTGTTTGGCTACCTCCATCATCTCCTCTGGTAAGCCTTTGGCAACCAGCTTGTCGGGGTGGTGCTGGCTCATCAGTTTGCGGTATGCCTTCTTTATTTCCGCATCGGTCGCGGTGCTGGCTACGCCCAATACGTCGTAAGCATGTTTCAGCTCATCAGCGGTGCTGGAGCGCTGGAAATTACCCTGATGACGCGAATGCCCCTGATAAAAAGACCTTTGTGCCAGAAAGCGGTTGTGCAACATGTCAAAACTGAGACTACTAATACCTAGCGTACGACAGATAGAGCTAAACACATCTCGCTCTGCCTGTGTTAAATCCCCATCGGCATACGCTGCCTGTAGTTGTATCTCAAGAAACATTGGAATCAAGGTGGTGGAGCCTGCAATCTGACGAAAGGCGCGAATAGCCTCTTCAATATTCGTATCAACTGCCTTGCCCTGGTTGAACAGCTCAATCGCCATGCGGCGCTGGTGATGAGATAACCGCATTTCCTGCATAATGGTGGAGGCCATTTGAATCTCGTCTTCACTGACACGACCGTCAGCTTTGGCCAGCCGCCCCATCACCAGGAAGGTGGCATTAAAAAAGGCACTTTGTGCCTGCTGCCGGTCAAAGCCTGTGCGACGCGTATTACGGGGGTTGTTCTGGAGGTAATTGTTGTTGATCCAGGCGCCGAGCATGCCTCCAAACAGAGCACCAAATGGTCCACCAAACGACAACCCTAAAAAGACACCTATCAGTATCGCGGTCATGAAATATTCTCTTACCTCCTGGCCAGACTCTATACAAACGGTTTTTAATGGATGTAGGGTAGTTGAAGGACTAACCTGTGCTCAACTGCTTTTCCAATTGTTGCAGCCGCTCCAGAGTGCCGACATCTACCCAGTGCCCTTTGTAAAGTTCACCGGAAACCTGTTGATGAGTCATTGCCCGGCGCAACAAGGGGATCAAACTGAAACGGCCTGGCTGACAGTGCGCAAACAAGGCTTTAGAGAGCACGCTGATACCACTGAAGGTGTGCAGCGGTGAACCTTGCTCTGAGACAAAGCCATCGGAACAGGCAAAATCCCCCGTCGTCTTGAACGACGGGTTATCCACCAGCACAAGGTGAGCCTGACCTGGCAAAGGGCGGCGTAAATTTTTCATGGGGTAGTCGGTATACACATCGCCATTAACCACAACGAAGGTGTCCTGGTGCTCCGTCAGTCTGGGCAGTGCCTGTAGAACTCCTCCACCGGTCTCCAGTGGTTCCGTTTCGGCGCAATAGCTCAGGTTCACGCCCCAGCGAGCACCATCACCCAGAGCACAGAGCAGTTGCTCACCGAGCCAGCAATGATTGATCACAATATCATCAAAACCCGCTTTTGCGAGGTTTTCAATATGGTAAACAATCAGAGGCTTACCCAAAACCGGCACAAGGGGTTTGGGCATAGTCAGTGTTAATGGCCGCAGACGCTTTCCCAACCCGGCAGCCAGTATCATCGCTTTCATGCTGTACTCACTTCTTTTTTAACCCGGTCAATACTGGCTGACAATACTGGCGCCACCCGCTCGCGCAACCACTTGGCATGGTGTTTCAGTTCCGGGTATTGCTGACAGGCAGTGATCACATAGTCCAGTGTTTTGGGGAGTTCGCCTAAATAACCTGAGCGACCATCCCGTAGCCATAATCGGGAAAAAATGCCCAGGCATTTCAAGTGGCGCTGAAGCCCCAGCCAGTCGAACCATTGCTTCTGGGTTGTTGTCGATACCTGTGCCAGTTCCGGCATTCCATTGGTGAAAAGTTGGAACCATTGATTCACTTTCTCTTCCGGCCAACAGTGATAACAGTCCTTCAACAAAGATACAATGTCGTATAACAAAGGCCCGTGTAAAGCACCTTGAAAATCAATCACCCCTAACTGACCATCAGGGCATAACATCAAGTTACGTGAGTGATAATCCCGGTGAACAGTCACCCGGGGCTGTGCCAGCGCACTAGTGACCAGGTTATCAAATAATCGATGCAATGCCTGTTTTTCAGTGGCACTCAATGCCAACCCCAGCAGCCCCTCCAAAAACCATTCAGGATAAAGAGACAACTCAAGCCGCAACAGGGGTTCATTATATTCAGGTAACGTGTCGGCAGGTAGTTGCTGGATGTTTTTTAGTACGCCTATAGCTTCACTGTACAGGCTGTCGGATGACCCTTTATGAAGTCGATCACCCAGCAGGCAGTCACCAAAATCCTCCAACAACATAAAACCCCGTGCCAGATCAACACTGTATACTTCAGGTACTTTGATCCCTTCTTGTTTCCACTGCCTGGCAATAGTAACAAACGCTGCGGTGTCTTCTGTTTCAGGGGGTGCGTCCACGGCAATAACTTCGCCATGCACGCCCTGAACCCGGTAGTATTGACGAAAGCTGGCATCGTTGCCCATAGGTTTTAACAGGCTGGCTTGCGCGCCCGGTGCCAGTTGCTGTCCCACCCAGGTGGCCAGCTGGCTGTGTCGCTCAGACGCCTGTGAGCTTCGGAGAGCTTGACTTTTTTGCTTGTTTACCATGAACTCAACGACCCTGCTCTGTACACCTGGTTTGGGAAACGCTTACGGGTAATTCTGCCAGCACTTTATTGTGCGACATTGCGCAACATGAATGGTGCGACATGAATGGTGCGACATGAATGACTCGAAGCGACACAGTGTTAGAAGATTTCATTGAAACTATACCAATTGCATTACTGGACTACGACTACAAAGGTAACAAATTTTCCCTTCATTGCACGGGTAATTGGTATTGACAGCAATCAATGGTAAGTTATTGCATAGGAGCCTGTCGGACTTAAGACAATTTCGGCCTAAAATTCAGAAAGTGCGGCCAGGATTTTATGCTCGAAAGCATAAGTCCGACAGGCTCATAGGAAATTAAGAATATCACAGACTGAAAACAAATCGTTGACTGAAAACATCCCATCCCTGAGGGCGGATGCTCTGTTGCCTGTTCTGACGTCTGTTGTCGGATTCTTTTAAGAATCTACTGATAATCTAATAGCCATCATGCGCTGGTGAGGGCATCGAAAATCATGCTCAGTGCAATGCACCTTACGCAGGCTGATCATTAGGCGTATACTCCAGCTACTTTAAACAGGCACGGTCAGTGAATGTAAAAACCCGCCCCAGGATTGTCGAACTTATGGAGATGCATCCATTACCTTTCACGCCCAAGACGCTGGCTTTGGCGATTGCCGCAGGATTGCTGGTCAGTCAATCGGTAACAAAAGCCCATGCCGACAGTCCACCCGAAAATGAATGGATCTGTTCTCCCGATGCGCAAGGAGGCTGGTCCTGTGGCTTGGCGCCAAAAAAGAAAAGTGCGATCAAACGCTCCCCTCTGCCCGCGGAGGTAGTCACCGTTAATAACATTGCCCCTGGCATGCAAAAAGATACCGCAAAAAAAGTATCAGCAAAAACCAGGACCGCGCCTCCTGCCACAGAAACAGTGGCAGTAAGCCCGGCACAAACAGCCTTGCGGAAAACGCTTGACTGGGTACCGGCTTCCCAGCTGACACCTGCTCAGCGCGCTGGGCAGCAATTTTACAGCTGTGGCGCCTACATCGAGCCTGAGCGCCCGGGAAAAGATTTCAAGGGCAACCCTGATACACAGCCCATTCATATTGACGCGGACGATGTGAAATATGACCAGGAATCCATCGCAAGACTCAACGGCAATGTCACACTCCGTCAGGCTAATCGCCTGTTTGAGGGCGACAACCTGACTCTCAATAAACTGGAAAACACAGCAACCTTCAGGGGAAATACACGCGTCAGGGAACCCGGCCTGCTGGTATTAGGTCAATATGGCAGCGCCAACCTGAATACCGGAGAGGCTACTGTTGATGATGCGGCCTATGTGGTCCATGCCAGCAATGTCAGGGGGCAGGCAAAACGGGTTGTCCGTAATGGTGATGCCACCATAGAGCTGACGGATGCCACTTATACCAGCTGCCCGCCAAGTAATAACGGGTGGCTGTTATCTGGTCAGAAGGTCAGACTTAATCCGAACACGGGCTTTGGTTCAGCAACCAACGCTACAGTTAAGGTGCATGGGATTCCGGTACTGTACACACCTTATATCTACTTTCCCATTGATGACCGCAGACAATCCGGCTTTCTCTACCCTACCATTGGCTCCAGCAGCAACAATGGCTTTGATGCGTCTATTCCTTATTATTTCAACCTGGCCCCCAACTACGATGCTACGTTGACGCCACGTATTATGTCCAAGCGGGGAGCGCACCTTGAAGGTCAGGCACGTTATCTCACGGCGCAAAATAAAGGTGAGATAGGTGCTGCCGCTCTGGCAGGGAAAGATGCCTTGAAAAAGGAAAACCGCTATTACGATCAACAAAGGTGGTTAATCAGCTGGAATCACACAACGACACTGACACCCCGCTGGACGATGGGTATTGATTATGCCAATGCCAGTGACAAACAATATATTGATGATTTTGGCACACAGCTGAACCTGAGCAGTTCAGGCCCTCTCAACCAGCGGGTGGGGACAAAATATCTGGGCGGGGATGCTGACCATGACTGGCAGCTGAAACTCGATGCCCATAAATTCAAAAACATGAGTGAAACCAGTGACGACCCTTACGACAAGCTGCCACAAATTGAGCTTAAGGGCACCTGGTTTACTGCTGCTGAAATCAATGTCAATTATCTCGTCGACTACACCCGATTCTCCCGTAGCGATAACTGGCACTACGTAAATGAGGTGCCTGACCCTGACTTTAACCCCGGGGATGACGTCAAAAAAAGCCTTTACGACCAGGGCTACGGTATTGAGCGGGCTGAAGGTGACCGGGCGTATTTTGAAAGTGGGGCCAGCTTCCCATTCACTGCCAGCTATGGTTTTATTACACCGGCAGTGAAAGTTCAGCATGTTCAGTACTCGTTGACCAACCTGAACAAGCAGGAAGTGATTGACGACTTAAAACACTACGGCTTCAAAGAAGACGACTACACAAAAACCCCTAGTACAACAGTACCGACTTTCAGCCTGGACTCTGGCCTGTATTTTGACCGGCAAATCACCTTTGAAGAAACGGCCTATACCCATACCTTTGAGCCGCGCGTGAAGTATCTTTACGCGCCCTCTGTTGAGGGGCAGGCAATGAACCCTGTCTTCGACACCGCATTGATGGATTTCACCTACAGTTCCCTGTGGCGTGACAGCCGTTTTACTGGCTATGACCGCCTTGGTGATGCTAACCAGCTATCCATTGGTTTCTCCAGCAGCTTGCTGAGGGAGAAGGACGGCTTCGAACGCCTGCGCTTTGCTCTGGGTCAAACACTCTATTTTAAAGATCGCGACGTTTATATTGACCCTCGGACAGGTGAGAAAAATAAAATCCACTGGGATATTAATGAACAGGAGCAGTACGCTCGCCTCAAGGATGAAATGGAGGAACCAACATCTCCGCTGGTCTCTGAGCTGGTCTACACTATCAACCGGGCGAGCAGTGTCCAACAGGATCTGGCCTGGAATACCAATAGCAACCAGTTGGATAATTACGGTATTTATTACCGCTATCACCCGCAGTCCCGAAAAGTTTTTAATATTGGCTACCGCTTCCGCAGTCAAGCTGACCGTTATGTCAAGGATGAGTTTGATAACAACGTGATAGACAGTGCCGGCCATTACGAGACTGCATCCAACGACTTAAGCCTCAGTGATGTCTCCGTTGCCTGGCCCATAAACAACCAGTGGTCAGCACTCGGTCGCTGGCAGTATGATTTCACCAACAAGCGAAACTTTGAGGTGATGTCGGGTATCGAATATAACAGCTGCTGTTACCAGTTGCGTGTGCTGTGG
Source organism: Candidatus Sororendozoicomonas aggregata (assembly GCF_031528575.1). Lineage (NCBI taxonomy): Bacteria > Pseudomonadati > Pseudomonadota > Gammaproteobacteria > Oceanospirillales > Endozoicomonadaceae > Candidatus Sororendozoicomonas > Candidatus Sororendozoicomonas aggregata. The sequence continues at coordinate 40,442 of NZ_JAVLSP010000011.1, read as the reverse complement.
CGCTCCTGGATAGAGCCGGATGACAATATTGATCATCCAACCAAGAAAAGTGGCGTCTTCCTGCAATTTGTCCTGCGTGGACTGGGAGGGCTGTCAAGTGGTTCCGTTTCCAATTATCTCAGTGGCATACAAGGCTACGAGCAAGACGAGAAGTAATCATGAAGGGATTGAAGCAATTAATAGTTACGGCTTTATGTCTGCTGGCTTTTAGCAGCCAGGTAGTCAATGGCAAAGTAATACCCCTGGACGCCATTGTCGCCGTTGTCGACAAGGATGTGGTGATGAAAAGTGAGCTTGACAACCGGATGGCTGCTGTCAAACGGCAGCTACAAGGGCGTAATATCCCCATGCCTCCTGACGCCGTTTTGGCTGAACAGGTTCTCGAGCAGCTGATTCTGGAAAACATTCAGTTGCAAATAGGACAACGTGCTGGTATCAACATTGACGACCTGACCCTGAACGATGCCATTAGCAAGATTGCCCAGCGCAACGGTATGGATTTGCAGCAATTTAAGACCAAGCTGGAATCTGATGGTATCTCTTTTGCCCAGGCGCGGAATGATATTCGCCGGGAGATGATTATCAACCGTGTACGCCAGCGATTGGTGGCAGAACGTGTGCATATCAGTGAACAGGAAATTGATAACTTTCTTAAATCCCCGGAGGGCCAGTCCCAGTTGGAAACCGAGTACCGTCTGGGACATATTTTGATACCCACCCCGGAAAATGCCAGCCCCGCTCAAATCAAAGCGGCTCAGAAACAAGCAGATGAGGTGATGGCACAGCTGAAAAAAGGCGCTAACTTCCCAGAATTGGCACTCACCTACTCGAAAGGACAAAATGCTCTCCAGGGAGGGGATCTCGGCTGGCGTAAGGCGGATCAGCTACCGACACTGTTTGTCGAACAGGCCATGACCCTGGAGCAGGGGCAGGTGTCCGGCCCTGTGCGCAGCCCTAATGGTTTTCACATTTTCAAACTTCTCGGTTTGAAAGGGGATGTTAAACATGTGCAAGAGCAGGTAAATGTGCGCCATATTCTGATAAAGCCCAATGAGATTCGCAGTAATCTGGAGGCTAAAATGCTGGCGGAACAGCTATACAAGCGCATAGAGAATGGGGAGAGTTTCAGTGAACTGGCCAAAGCCTATTCAGACGATACGGCTTCAACCCTTAATGGAGGAAATCTGGGCTGGGTGAATCCAGCGTCTCTTGTTCCCGAGTTTCAGGTGGTGATGAAAAATGAGCCATTGAACACAGTGAGTCAACCCTTTAAAACAGCGTATGGCTGGCACATTCTGGAAGTCCTGGGTAAACGCAAGTCTGACATCAGTGACGAGGTGCTTCGTAACCAGGTGCGTACACTGCTGGGCAACCGCAAATTTGAAGAAGAACTATCCGTCTGGTTACGTGAAATCCGCAGCCAGGCTTACGTTGAAAACCGTTTGAAAGAAAAATGACAAGCACTTCCCATCCCATCCCCCGGCTGGGTATTACTGCCGGGGAGCCTGCGGGTATCGGTCCTGATCTCTGTCTGGCTATTGCCAGTCAGGCATTCCCGGCACAGCTTGTGATCATTGCTGACCCTGAAATGTTGGCAGCGCGTGCGCATACCCTGGGTTTATCCATTGAGTTCACTTTGTTTGACCCTGAAGAGCGGACACCTGCGAGGCCAGGGGAACTTATTGTCCTGCCGGTACCCCTGGCCGCCCCCTGCCGCGCCGGCATCCTTAATACAGACAATGGTCACTATGTGCTGAAAACACTGGAGATTGCCGCCCAGGGCTGCGTTTCCGGTTTATTTGATGCCATGGTAACGGCACCTGTAAATAAAGAAGTGATTAATAATGCCGGTATACCTTTCAGTGGACACACTGAATTTCTGGCCCGGCAAACACACGCTGAAACCGTGGTGATGATGCTGGCGACGAAAGGTCTTCGAGTTGCCCTGGCCACCACTCATCTCCCGTTGGCACAAGTCCCTGGTGCTATTACCCGGGCATCACTGACCACCGTTATCACGATTGTTGATCATAATCTGCGAGATAAATTTGGTATTGCTCAGCCGCGTATCTTGGTCTGTGGTTTAAACCCCCATGCGGGTGAAGGCGGGCATATGGGGATGGAGGAGATCGAAACCATTACGCCTGTCATTAAAGAACTTAACGCAAAAGGTATGAATCTGGTTGGTCCTCTCCCGGCAGATACCCTGTTTACGCCAAAACACCTGGAACATTGTGATGCGGTCCTGGCCATGTACCACGACCAGGGATTGCCTGTATTAAAGTTTAAAGGATTTGGTCATGCGGTGAATATCACCCTGGGTCTGCCAATTATTCGTACATCTGTCGACCATGGTACTGCTCTCGATTTGGCCGGCAGCGGAAATGCTTATAATGGCAGTTTGCTGGCTGCAATTAGCGCAGCCCTTGATATGGTCGTCAGAAGAAGGCCAGGTGACCTGTAATAGTGAACTATTGCCAGGAGCCTGTCGGACTTAAGACAATTTCGGCCTAAAATCCAGAAAGTGCGAGAAAGTGCGAGAAAGTGCGAGAAGCTGAAAAACTAAGTCAGCAATTATTCAAGAACAGTAACGACAAAAACCGGTTTATGGATAAAATACGAAATCAGCTTGTTAATAAAGTGTCCCAAGGGCTAAAGTCACCTGACGTTAAACTAAAAGAAGAACGAATTATCAAGCAAGAAAAGGAGATAGAAAATGCCAGATGAAATACTCAAGCTAAATACTCCAGGAACCATTATAGAAGTTTCCCGGGAGGAAGCTGAAGAACTGGGAGCCTTTGAAGAGGATGCTCTCAGTGAAGAGGATGCATTGGACGCGATTGAAGAAGAACAAGAGGAATAGGGATGGCCAGGGGAAAGGAGGTTAAAAAACGCTACTACGAAGAAAGTGCGAGAGGGTGCGGCCAGAACTTCCGATCAATTTGCTTAAATAGGTCAACTATTCGCACAAATTGATCGAAAATTCTGACTCGCCCTACTGAATTTTATGCTCGAAAGCATAAGTCCGACAGGCTCCGAGGTGTTTCAACGCAAAAAATAGCGTGGTTGGAAAAGAGCATTGGCATAGCTCCTGCGTTGCCGATACGCGTAAACTGAAAAGAGGTACGAATAAACCGCATTGTGCAATACCCGATGCTTGCTACTTTTAAAGTATTGTTGTTGGTGAAATAGACGGTTTAGCTATGAAATACCTTTTCAGAAAATCTCTACTGTGTACGTGTATTAGCTTTTTATTGACGACACCGCTTTTTGCTAACGATACTATTACACTGTCTTCCGGTTACAAGTTTGGTTTATGTACTGTCGATGTTACCAATAAAACCGGGCTTGACATTTCTGACTACTACACTAACTTTTCCAATCCGTTTGCCTTTCACACTAACCCTAAATACCCGGGGGTGACTCTGCCAGGCCCTGAGCGACAGGCGCGTTGTGACTGGACGACAGGCAAGCCAAAAAAAGGCCAAACCCAGTTCACCTGGAATAAGCAAAAGGAGCAGTGCATTTTAAACGGTAACTATGGCTACTTCCCGACAAAAGGCAGTTGCTCCACTGGTGAGCCGTCAAAAATGAGCAAAGCGGATCTTCTTCTATGGAAGAAGGAGGCAGAGTCTGGTCGGTTGGTGTACCTGAAAGGCATTCCTGGCACCACTACAGATACGCCCGTCATGATTGCCTATGGTCATGGTGTCCTCAATAGCCCATGTGGCGGGGTAACATTGGTGAAAAATACCGCGCGTGGCGCGACCAATTATGCTGTCGTATTGGAAGTGGGTGCCCGCGCCTGGAGTTATGAGATTTCTTCACCCGCCAGCGGTCACCTGGCTGCCGACAATTTCGGCGGGACTTGCTATATCCCGGCTGTATTCCAGCTCAATGACAGTGATGTACAGAAAATCACCCATCAGCTGTAAGTCAGCTGTAAAAAGTACCCTCTGTACAGTAGACGGTGTTCTGTATACAGGTTGAATGATCTTAACTCCCGTTAGCTGTCGGCTAGCGGGAGGATTGTTACGTAACCTCAACAAGTTTCAAGCGGTGGTTTGCTAAGCTGTCTGTGAGGCAGTGAACCCTGCAAGGGGGGCTTCTTGGTGGATTCCAGCCTTCGCGGGAATGATGGACTGCGGGTATTTACCCTGATAGTTTTTGATGGACTCAAACGGAGGATTCAAACTCAAAATTTTTATCGCAAGTTTTCTCTAAATAATAGTGCAATGTTACTGAAGGACATGACCAGTATCCATAATTGGGTATGACACTTTCGGAACGCCAATCCATTTCTTTTTCGGCTGCCTGCGTCTCCGGGGATGCCGACCAGTCAAACACTTTAAATGTCTTCTCAATGTGATTCAGATCTGATTCCTTGAGTGTGCTTGAGGAAAGCAACCCTTTCTTCAGGCGAGAGGTGTCCAGATTTGGGCGGAAACCATGGGCTACCATAAAGTCGTAATAGTGGAAATCATCTGGTGTGCGTATATACACGTAGTTAACGAAACTTCTATGCAGTTCATGATTGGCAATGAACAGCAATAACGCAAATACTCTGATCTTATCGTCAGATGTTAGAGACCAGTTTACAATAAATCCCTCTGCCTCTAGTTTATTGTAATCCATACAAGCAGGTCGTGAATAATGGACATAGGCAGACCCATGTTCTTTGCTTCCTTCGAATATCCTAAACAAATGTGTTTCTTTAACGAGTGATGGGTCGGTGACAAAGCGGCAAGGGAGAACCTCCCTTGTAAGCATATAGGTTTTCCCCTCCTCACTTTTTTCAATGAAACGCGCGCCGGTTTGAAACGAGAAGTCGGGAACGTTCATCTTGAAGGTACCTTTGATACAGTCTATAGGTGTGCCAGGCGATGCCCTGTGAGAGTCGGCTATACCAATCTGCGACTCTAAGGGAGTTTTGCTCAGTCGACCGTACTCCCCGGTACGGCGCTCCCTCGCAAAATCCCTTAGAACCGCAAGGTTCCGCGCAATTCTCAGGGCAGTTTATGAAATATCCGGGCTAACAAAAAACCCGGCTTTTGCCGGGTTTTTTGTTGTATCTGTCATCAATGCACCCGAAGGTACAACTGATTAACGCTTGGAGAACTGTGGACGCTTACGCGCTTTGCGCAGACCCACTTTCTTACGTTCAACTTCACGGGCATCACGAGTAACATAACCTGCCTTACGCAGAGAAGAGCGCAAAGTCTCATCGTACTGCATCAGCGCACGGGTGATACCGTGACGGATAGCGCCTGCCTGGCCGGAACCACCACCACCGGAAACGGTGATGTTAATGTCGAACTTCTCAGTCAGTTCAGTCAACTCAAGGGGCTGACGAACAACCATACGAGCGGTTTCACGACCGAAGTACTCGTCAAGAGCACGACCATTAACCGTAATGCTGCCAGTACCAGAGCGCAGAAAAACACGAGCAGTAGAGGACTTGCGGCGCCCTGTTCCGTAGTATTGAGTCACAGACATAGTTATTCCCGATTAAATTTCCAGTGGCTGAGGTTGCTGAGCAGCATGTGGATGCGCGTTACCGGCATACACTTTCAGTTTGCTGTACATCGCACGGCCCAGAGGGTTACGTGGCAGCATGCCTTTCACCGCCAGTTCGATAATCATTTCGGGCTTGCGGCTCTGTAGCTTTTCGAAGCTCGCAGAACGCAGGCCACCGGGGAAACCGGTGTGACGGTAATACATCTTGTCAGTGGTCTTGCGGCCAGAGACACGCACTTTCTCAGCGTTAACAACAACGATGTAATCGCCGGTGTCTACGTGAGGGGTATATTCTGGCTTATGCTTACCGCGCAGGCGGGTAGCAATTTCAGTGGCCAAACGACCCAGCGTTTTGTTTTCTGCATCAATAACGAACCAGTCGCGCTTGACTGATTCTGGCTTTGCGCTAAAAGTTTTCATTCAATTTTCGCCTTAACGGAGTTGCTAACACAACATCCTGTTCTTACCTGGCCACCCTGAAAAGCGGATCAGGCTAATAATCCGCCAGAGCTGGCCCGCATAAACATAGGCGCTCAAATAGGGAAACGGTGAAGTATTATAGCGCCTGACCATGAGAAATAAACCCCCTGTATTTAACAAAACAGTATAATAGGGGTTTCTAAGAAACAGTCTTAAAAATCGTGCTGCTACTGTGCTCTGGGGTCAACGGATCTAAAAAACCGATTTTGTTTATTAAATAGCAGGCTTTCGCCTGTGATAATCGACCTTTAATCCTTTCGTTTCCCTTGACTCTTTTTACGCGCGAACCTTTAAGACGTTTAATACAGTTCAGCGCAGGAGCCGGTTAATGGACTTATTGGAAACCACTATTCCCTTCTGGGTACTCGCCTTGACAGGTGTTTTTCTTTTTGCCTGCATACTGAGCATTGGTTTGTCCCGGTTTCTGAAAAAACTGGCCAATCATTCGCGGATTCGCGGTACCGTCTGGAATCATGCTTTACTCGTCGGCTTCCGAAAGCCTGCCTTTTTCCTCGTGTGGTTTGCCTGTGCTGGCTGGACTATCAAGATTGCCATGAGCATACTTGAGGCGCCAGTACTGGATGAACTGCTTGATTTCAACCGGGTGGTATTGATTATTCTCCTGTGCTGGGCCCTCGTCCGCACGATTCGCCAGGTGGAGTCGAATTTTTTGGACCCAACGAAAACCAGCATAAAGGAGGTTGATCCAACAAGCGTTACCGCCATAGGGCGACTGTTTCGGGTGACGACTTTCATCATCACTGCTCTGATTATTATGCAGGTGCTCGGCTTCAGTATTTCTGGTTTGCTGGCTTTTGGGGGTGCCGGTGGCTTAGTGATAGGTTACGGCGCCAAGGACATGCTGGCCAACTTGTTTGGCGGCCTGTTTATTTATATGGATAAGCCATTTGGTGTCGGAGACTGGGTGCGCTCACCGGATAAGAACATTGAGGGCACCGTCGAGTACATTGGCTGGCGCCAGACTCGCATCCGCACCTTCGACAAGCGCCCGCTGTATGTCCCCAATGCCACGTTTACCAATATTTCCGTGGAAAACCCGTCCCGTATGCAAAATCGCCGTATCAAAGAAACAGTGGGATTGCGATACAGTGACAGCACCTGCATTGATGCTATTTTAGCGGAAACACGAATTTACCTACAGCAGCATGAAGCCATTGACCAAGATAAAATCGTTATGGTGAACCTGAACCGCTTCGGTCCTTCGAGTCTGGACTTTTTTATTTATTGCTTTACCAAAACCACCGACTGGGCCACCTTTCATACCATCAAGGAGAGGGTATTGCTGGATGTGCTGGCTATTATTCACCACCATGGCGCTGATGTTGCCTTCCCTACCCAGACACTGGATTTGCCGAAAGAAGCACTCATAACCACTCGGAAAAACTAGGAGCCTGACCGAGAATAGCGCCCTTAGCGAGGATTGTGAGAAATTGAGGATAAAATTTCTGCTTCTGAGGAGAATAGCGTGGCTATTTGATGAAGAAGCAGGGATTTTTAGACCAATTTATCGCAACCGCAGTAGGGCAGTCTATTCTCGGTCAGGCTCCTAGCCGTTGACACAGGTCATTGGCTACGCACAGACTTTTAAGATTGCTTCCAGGAAAGGAACTCTGGCCATAGATAAAGCCGATGCTGTGGGGTAAGCGCTTCTGGAGTCCAGGCTATTGCCGTGTTTCTGGATGGGGCTGGTTTAGAGCATGGCTAACGCCTTACTGAGCTTTACTTGCCATTAAAAGAGGATGATTGCGCCCGGTTTTCGTTCAACACACTTCCTTGCTCTGAAAGTCCGGGGTTTTACGCGATTTCCATAAACCGTTACAATGCACCGCACTGTTGACAGGAAGCCTGTGTATGCGCGACTTTATTATAGCCCCGAGTATTCTCTCAGCAAACTTTGCCCGCCTTGGTGAAGAGGTAGATAATGTACTTGAGTCTGGTGCGGACTGGGTGCATTTTGATGTTATGGATAACCATTATGTTCCTAACCTGACGCTGGGGCCCATGGTGTGTAAAGCACTTCGCAACCACGGCGTTACGGCACCCATTGATGTTCATTTAATGGTATCCCCTGTTGACCGGATGATACGTGATTTTATTGATGCCGATGCCAGTTTAATTACTTTTCACCCCGAGGCTTCCGACCATATTGACCGCAGCCTGCAATTAATTCGAGAAGGGGGCTGTCAAGCCGGATTGGTGCTGAACCCCGCCACTAGCCCTGAGGTTCTTGAGTATGTTATCGACAAACTGGACATGGTGTTACTCATGTCCGTCAATCCTGGTTTTGGCGGGCAAAAATTTATTCCGTCAACACTGAAAAAATTACGTCATGTGCGAAAAATGATTGATGAAAGCGGGCTGAATATCCGGCTTGAGGTTGATGGTGGGGTCGGTGTTAACAATATTCGCCAGATTGCAGAAGCCGGGGCTGATGCCTTTGTGGCAGGGTCGGCTATCTTTAAGGCAGATGATTACCGGGCGGTTATTGAAACAATGAGAAACGAGCTGGAAAAAGCTCAGCTTTTATAACCCGTGTTACACCAGCACCCTGTCGGACTTATGCTTTCGAGCATAAAATTCTGGCCGCACTTTCTGGATTTTAGGCCGAAATTGCCTCAAGTCCGACAGGCTTCCAGAAAGACTGCACGACAAGGTCAACGAGGGAGTCATCTCAAGAACGTGGTATCAACCTGTTTGAAATATGACCAAAAATGAGATCGCCCCGCCTATACCAAGACGAATGTGGAAACGCAGGCACATCAGGTGTTTTGGCGCTTTTTCCTACCCCTTCAGGTTGTGCTACTTCTATCCTCCAGATCGTTTGGCATCATACCCCTGTTTTTTTAACATATCGATCAGAGTGTCTACGTGATCGCCCTGAAGTTCAATAGTGTCACCTTTGACTGCCCCACCACCGCCACAACGTTTTTTTAATTGTTTGGCCAAGGCTTTCAGATCATTTCCATTCATAGGCAGCCCACTGATCACAGTCACTATTTTACCTCCCCGCCCTTTTTTCTCAGGGCATACACGGACTGCGCCATCACCTAAAACGGCATTATTGTCACTTTTCTTTTCTTTGATCCGCCCCTGATCAGTGGAATAGACGAGTCGGCTGTTACCATCACTTTTTACCATACTAAACCCTTTTTACCGCTTTCGAGGTAGATATTAACACTGACTCTTATGTAAAGGACAGTTGTCAGGCAAACGCTGATCCATGGGCAAGACACTGGCATACAACCGGGAGGTAAGCCGCTCAAGTGTTTTCTCACACGAAAGAAGTAGGGCGTGATTGTATCGCCCGAATGATTATTGACTCGATGGTGCCTGAAGGCTACTGGACTGTTTGTTTTGACGCGCCTTCCCAAACAGAGCCTATCCAACATGGGTGATCGAGCCACATTATTAACACGTGAAGTAAGCTTGACCCGGTCGAACCATCCACTACGGCCCTGTATACTCAGTATTTCGGCAGGAGCTGCACCCAGTGGACTTACCCTGCCTCGATCAAAACTTGCTTGTTTTTCTGTATGAAAAATCACCCTATTGTTGTACTTTCGTCTAAAATTAGTTTATTGACTAAAGAAACAGGACAGAAGTCTTGTTTCAAAAAAATAAAAAACAAAAAAATCATAGTATTAAGGAGAGTTGCTATGAAAAAATTACTGCTACCCCTGGCTTTAGCCCTTTCAAGTTCTAACATATTCGCCTCTGATATTGAAAACTCCTCGGCAGAGATTTCTATGGATGTAGCTTTATATGCATCAATTACAGGACTCGATACGTTGGAATTGTCCACCAGTGACGCAGGTGGTTCTGAAGGGGCTGTATATTCCGCTAGCGATTCATTTAATCTTGAAAGTAATGGTCAGGTACGGTTAGTGCTAGCTGGATCAGATCTGAAAATAGGAGAAAATCATACGATACCAACAACCTTTTCTTTGAACGGTGGCGGCACTTCCTTAGATACGGCCACTGATTCTGTTCATAATCAAGCCCACACTGTTTCAGCAAGTGCAACGCTTGGCGCTATTTCTGATCAATTATCAGGCGATTACGAAATAGGTATTTCTTTAACTGTTACAGCTATGTGACTTTCAATAGGGGGGAAACTTTCTTTCCCCCAGGGATATTAGCTGTGCGCAGCCAAATAAAACCGGATGAAGATGAAGCAGCGGATATCTGTGATTATTTGCACGAACTTTAATCAGTGTTGAGCAAGCTGCCAAAGTCTCAAGCGGCGTCCATGCTCCTGACGCAACCGATGCTAAGTCTATACAACAGTTTTATTGACTCAGGATAAAAATATCAGTAGCCAATAAAATCGCCCCGACGGCCTGATTCTGTTAACTCAAGCGTGCAAACTCAGCAACGCCTACAGCTTTTGTTTTATTGCACAATGCCAACCAGTGAATAATAAGCAGCCTCGAGGTCTGTTCTTGCTCCTACCAGCAAATCAGCCACTTCTCTGGCAACACCCTGCCCTCCCTTAGCTTCTGTAACAATCCGCGCGGACTGTTTTACCAGCGGGTAAGCGTCAGCAGGGGCAATAGCAAGACCCACAGTATTCATTACAGATAAATCCAACACGTCATCTCCCACATAGGCCGCCTCTTCATCCACTACTGATAATTGTTGCTTTAATCGTTCATACACGGTTATTTTATCGGAGCAACCTGGAAAAAAATGGTTAATCTTTAAATCTTTCATTCTTTGAGCCAGGGGCGCTGACTCTTTTGCTGTAATCACTGCCACAGCCACACCGTTACCCTGCAACAAACCAAAACCTACGCCATCTTTGACATTAAAAGGTTTGACACATTCACCCTCTGCACCGTAATACAACGTGCCGTCGGTCAGCACGCCGTCAATATCAAAAATAACCAGTTTTATCGTTTCAAGAGCTACTGTGGGGGTTGCCATTACTGAAAACCTGAAGAAAAAGCGCAGTGTACCTTATTTTATGGTCTTAATCTTCCATAACCAACGTTACGCACTCAGAAGCTGTTCGGTAATGGGCCAAAGGCGTGGTCAGGCGATAGAAACGTTACAAATTATCCCCCTTTCCATATAACCATTCGTCGTTCATAGTTAAACAAGCAGACAGTTGTGTTTGTTCACTACAACCACCCGTAGTTCTAGGAGGCTGTCGGACTTATGCTTTCGAGCTTGTCTTAAGTCCGACAGGCTCCTGGTGCAACTAAGAGGAAAACGAACTCACCCCAAGACAGTGACGACACGATTTTATTATCGTCGCACCAATGATCAGCCCAAACGGGAAAATAATGAAAAAAAATACTATTTCTACTTATGTCAACCCTGTAGGCAGCATGCGCGTCCTCTCGAGCCGGGAAGTAAGCCGACTCCATGATACCAGCCAAACCGGTCTTTACCAATTATTCAGACAATGTGCACTGGCAGTGCTAAACGGCGAGCAAAGTGGTGATGATGCTGAAGCTCTGATGCGGTCCTTCCATGATTTTGATATTCAAATTAAGCAGGAACACCGTGGACTTAAATTAGAACTTATGAATGCGCCTGCGACAGCCTTTGTGGAAGGTCATCTCATTTTAGGTGTCAGAGAAAACCTGTTTTCTGTACTTCGAGATATTCTTTATGTCGCCACCCATATCACCGATGACCCTGGCTTTGATATCAGCAGCTCTACCGACATCACCCATCAAGCTTTTGAAATATTGCGCAATGCCAATGCCTTTATTGCCAAGCAATTACCTAATATTGTCGTATGCTGGGGGGGGCACTCTATTAGTCGCCCTGAGTACGAATACACCAAGAAAGTGGGTTATCAGTTAGGGCTTCGAGGTTTTAATATTTGCACTGGCTGCGGGCCTGGAGCCATGAAAGGACCGATGAAAGGCGCTTATATCGGCCACGCCAAACAACGTGTCAAACAGGGTCGATTTATTGGACTCTCTGAGCCGGGCATCATTGCTGCCGAATCACCTAATCCTATCGTCAATGAGTTGGTAATCATGCCTGATATCGAAAAAAGACTGGAAGCCTTTGTTCGACTTGGTCATGGAATTATTGTTTTCCCCGGTGGGGCGGGTACCTGTGAGGAAATTCTCTATATACTGGGTATCTTGCTCCATCCAGCGAATAAGGACATGCCCATGCCCTTGGTCTTTACCGGGCCAGCTTCTGCTAAAGGGTACTTTGAACACATTGACCGGTTTATTAACAACACGCTTGGTAAAGAAGCGCAGGCTCACTATCAAATTATTATTGACAACCCTGAAAAAGTAGGCGAAACAATGCGGAAGGGTCTTGATAAGGTCACACGCTTCCGCCGAAAACACGGTGACGCCTACTACTTTAACTGGCTATTAAAAATTGATAAGGAATTTCAGCTGCCTTTCATACCTTCTCACCAAAATATGACGAATCTTGAACTTTCACAAGACTTGCCTACACACCAGCTAGCAGCCAACATAAGACGACTAATGTCAGGTATTGTCTCTGGCAATATTAAAGAAGAAGGCGTAAACCGCATTCGAAAACACGGACCTTACAAGCTATCAGGCTCTCCGGCACTGATGGATCAGGTAGACCAGCTACTTACAGCTTTTATACAGCAATCAAGAATGAAGTTGCCAGGGAGCGTCTATACCCCCTGCTATGAAATTGTAAGATAATCCCGAATTGTGCAGTTGACCGCTTTTAATTTGCTCGAAGCCCGTTCCTCAGGGAAAAAACGGCTGTCAACTGCCCATCGAGGGTGAACAAAGCACACTCTATCACCTCAGAAAAGTGACAAAAAAACAAGGAGGGACTCACGCCTCTACCTTACGACGCCCGGCAAGTGCGTGAGCCAAAGTACCCCCATCAACGAACTCTAGCTCACCCCCAAGAGGAACGCCGTGAGCAATACGCGTGGTAGACACACCTGATGCCTTTAAGGCATCAGCAATATAATGGGCGGTAGCCTCCCCTTCTATGGTAGGGTTAGTGGCCAAAATCACTTCTGAGATATTGCTGCTTTTTACCTGTGTTAACAGTTCATCCACACCAATTTCAGCAGGGCCAATGCCATCGATTGGCGACAGTCGGCCCATCAACACAAAATAACGACCGGCGAAACCGCCTGCCTGCTCCAGGGCAATCACATCTGACGGGTTCTCTACCACACACAGCTGAGCATTATCTCTGCCCGGGCTTTCACATATATGACACAGCTCAGACTCACACAAGGTACGGCAACGCTGACAACGGCCCACGTGCTCAGCAGCATCCATCAAAGCCTGCGCCAGGCGCCGCGCGCCTTCCCTGTCTCGCTCCAGCATATGCAGTGCCATTCGCTGTGCAGAGCGCGGCCCCACGCCTGGCAGGCACCTTAATGCCTCTAACAACTCCCGGATTAACGGACTGAACATGGCAACCGCTACCTCTTACCTGGTTAGAATGGCATCCTGAAGCCTTCAGGCAATCCCATGCCAGAAGACATCTGCGCCATTTTTTCCTTGTTATTGTTTTCGACTTTACGCACGGCATCATTCACGGCAGCGGCCAACAAGTCTTCGAGCATTTCCTTTTCTTCCTTCAGCAGGTCAGGATCAACCCATACCCGCTTGACATCATATCGACCTGTCATGGTCACTTTCACCATACCTGCGCCTGACTCACCTGAGACTTCTGCATTGGCCAGCTCTTCCTGAACCTTCTGCATATCTTCCTGGATTTTCTGGGCTTGCTTCATCAAATTGCCCATACCGCCTTTAAACATAACAGCCTCTCAATCAATCAAAACGGGTCAGGATTTTCTCACATCCGTCAGCCTGACCATGCAAACCAGTATTATCGCATGAGTCGGTGCATCGAATAAAACGGTAACACATAAAATTGCAACACCTTTAATTAAACACTCTCTCCAACCGGAGCAATGCTGTCATCAAGCACTGTGGCAGAAAAGTCCTGAATCAGCATTTTCACAAAAGGGTCACTGTAAACACTGGTTTTTGCCTGCGCCAGGCGCTCGGCAGCCTTTCGGGCACACCACTGGGCGGGTGTTTCTGTTTTGATATCGCCAATAGTAATATCGACCCGCACAGGCTGACCAAAATAATCTGTTAACTTCTCTGCTATTCGCATTCGGTGCGTATCGTTATAAAGGGTACTGCGTTTGCTGTCGAGACGAAGGCGCACCAAATCCCCTTCATGGCTATGGTATTCACAATGGGAAGTCAGTGTGCCTGTCACGCCACCGAGGGATAAACCACGGTATACGGCAATCCACCCGGATGGATCAAGTTTTTCCAGAGGGAGTCGTGAGTCACCCTTGAGCACAACATCAGAAAGCGGAACAACTGCTGCCGGTGAGTCACCAATAAAAGATAATGGCGTCGGCTTAACAGCCGATGAAGGCCCGTTTTCCGGTATGCTTTCAACCCTGTCAACCGACTCGGACTGAGGGGCTGACACGTCATCATAGGCCGATAATGGCGGTAATCCTTCCATCATGTGCGGTGGCGTATGTTCCTGAGAGGGCAGTTCCTGTATCGCAGCCGGTTCAGGCTCAGGGGCGGCAGGAGGGGCAGGCTCTGGTTCTGGTTCAGCCGAGGATTCTGGCTCGCTGACAACCTGCTCATTATTTGCGTCATGCTCCCGCGACACTTTTAATACCTGCCCTTGTGGCACAGGCAGCGCCTCAGGACGAAAAGCCAGCATACGCAGCAAAGCCATCTCAAAGCCGCTGCGCGGACTCGGCGCCAGGGGCAGATCTTTTTTACCGACCAGTCCCACCTGGTAGTAAAGTTGCACATCTTCTGCCCGGACACGCTGGGCCAGGGCAACCACTTGCTCCCGGTCTCCCAGGCTGTTATCAACAGCCTCAGGCACCGCCTGGGCCACTGCAATACGGTGCAGTATGGCGAGCATATCATCAAGCACAGCCAGATAATCGGGTGAATGATCTGCCAGTTCAGACACTGCCTGCAAGACATCTGTAGCATTGGCGCTGACAAGGGCGTTCACCACGCGCATGACCTGGTCTTTATCAAGGGTTCCCAGCATCGCACTGACATCAGCGGCTTTTACCCTACCCTCACCAAAGGCAATGGCCTGATCAGTTAAACTCAGGGCATCACGCATACTGCCATCCGCCGCAATGGCCAATTGCCATAATGCGGGCGCTTCAAAAGGGATGGCTTCCTCCCCCAGGACATGCTTAAGGTGCCCGGCTACCCGCTCAGGTGAAATGCTTTTCAGACTAAACTGTAAACAACGTGACAGGATCGTCACGGGCAGCTTCTGGGGATCAGTGGTTGCCAGCAGAAACTTCACATGGGGCGGCGGCTCTTCCAGTGTTTTCAACAGGGCGTTAAAGCTGTGGGTTGACAGCATGTGCACCTCGTCAATCAGGTACACTTTATAGCGGCCATGGGTCGGGGCGTACTGGACATTCTCCAGTAATTCTCGCGTATCCTCCACTTTAGTTCGAGAGGCCGCATCGACTTCAATCAAGTCAACAAAACGACCATCGTTAATGGCCTGACAAGACGAGCACTCACCGCAAGGCGTAGAACTCACCCCGTTATCACAGTTCAGGCATTTGGCAAAAATACGGGCAATGGTGGTTTTACCAACCCCGCGCGTTCCCGTGAACAGGTAAGCATGGTGGAGGCGATCCTGATCCAGCGCATTGACCAGCGCCTGAAGCACATGGGTCTGCCCTACCAGTTCAGCAAACGATTGCGGACGCCACTTGCGCGCAAGCACCTGATAGCTCATAAATGCCTTAATAACCCGATTCCAGAAAATAATGCCTATATGCTAGGCTTTGTTGATGCGAGAATGCAAACTCAGCATGTATGTGGGGGGGGTAGACAAGGGATGAAGGAGGCAAACCCTGCCAGCCAACACCCCGGCACATGATGTCACTGCTACCGTTGCTCCCTTCCGGGCCTGGCGGGGTTGACAGCTGATCATTGCGGGGGGACCGACAGAGTCCACCATAACGACAGGCGTGTGCCTGAGTGCGATGTATTATCCATAAAGGCTCCGGCAGGGTCAACCCCAAAAGCGGCTTCCATTAAAATCAGCCGGCGCTCTTGGCAGGGGTTTGCCTTTCGCCTCTCAATCCTGTATCAAATAGCACCATTGGTTGGTATATGGTTGTTATATCTGACTTTTACAAAAAACAGTCTCAAACGTCGTGCAGCTACTGCGGTCTGAGATAAACGGGTCAAAAAGCCGATTTTATTCGTTCAATAGTGGGCTATTGCCTTTTAATATCGACTTTTTCTCTTCTGTTTCTCTCGATCCTCGCTACGCGCAGAGTGTTAAGACTGCCTCTGAGAAATTATAAAAAGGAAATGGAGTACTTATGCCCGACACTCAATACGTCGTCATCGGCACCTTTTGTATTTACCTTATTGCCATGCTAGCCATCGGCTATATTGCCTGGAAGCGGACGGCCTGCGCGTCTGATTATTTCCTCGGTGGCCGCTCGTTAGGTCCCTGGCCCGCAGCACTGAGTGCTGGCGCCTCCGATATGAGTGGCTGGTTGCTGCTGGGATTACCCGGTTATGCGTTCGCAGCCGGTATGGAAGCGATCTGGCTGGCCCTCGGTTTGCTTATCGGCTCCTGGCTCAACTGGTTGGTGATGGCCCGTCGCCTGCGCGCGTACAGCATTGTGGCCAACGATTCCCTGACCTTGCCAGAGTTTTTCACTAACCGCTTTAAAGATACCTCAAAGTCCTTGCAAGTGATTTCTGCCTTCTTTATTTTGTTATTCTTTTTGTTCTATACCAGCTCCGGTCTGGTCGCTGGCGGTAAACTGTTTGAAACAGTATTTGGTCTGGATTATCAGGTCGCTGTGATTATCGGTACTGCATGCATTATTTCCTACACCTTATTTGGCGGCTTTCTTGCTGTATCCTGGACGGATCTTGTGCAGGGGCTATTGATGGCAGCAGCGCTATTGATTGTGCCTGTCACTGCCATACAGCTCGAAGGCGGTGCTGCGCAGGTTTTCAACCAAGTGAAGGCGATCAATCCAGAACTGCTAAACCCTTTTACACAGATAAGCGGTGAAGCCGTCAGTTGGATCACCATTATTTCGCTGCTAGGCTGGGGGCTGGGTTATTTTGGTCAACCGCATATTCTGGCCCGATTCACTGCCGTCCGTTCTGAACAGGATATTCCCACAGCTCGCCGGATTGCTGTCTCATGGACCGGTATCTCAATGCTCGGCGCGTTTATGGTGGGCCTCGCTGGCATGACCCACATTACGGGGACAACAAGTGGCACCCTCGATGACCCGGAAACCATCTTTATGGTGCTGGTTAACACCCTGTTCCATCCGGCGATTTCGGGCATTTTATTAGCCGCTATTCTGGCAGCGATCATGAGCACGGCTGACTCTCAATTACTGGTGTCTTCCTCAGCTCTGGCTGAAGATTTCTATAAAGCCGTGTTCCGTAAAAGCGCCTCTCAAAAAGAGGTGATGAACGTAGGGCGCGTCGCTGTTATTGTACTGGCATTAATTGCCCTGGCTCTGGCGATGACGCCTGACAGCTCTGTTCTGGGACTGGTCTCCTATGCCTGGGCAGGTTTCGGGGCAGCATTTGGCCCGGCTTTACTGATGAGCCTGTTCTGGAAGCGAATGACAGGCAGTGGCGCCCTGGCTGGCATTATTACTGGCGCAGTGACCGTGGTGGTATGGAAGCAGTTAACGGGCGGGCTGTTTGACCTGTACGAAATTATTCCCGGTATTATCATTGCGACTATTAGCATTGTGGCTGTGAGCCTGATCTCTGCTGAGCCCGAGGCTGAAATTATTGCAACGTTTGATCAAGCGGCTGATGGTGTGAAGTAATACCCATCAAACTTTCTAACCCCGTTATGAGCATGGCTATCCAGGCGGAAAGACAAGGCGAAATCCTCGTGATAGCTGGGCTATTACTCATCGTTTCTACTGGTCTGACGCCCAATTTGCCAGCCCTTACGGTGGTTAGAAAAGACGGTTGGTATTATATCAACAGAACCAGGAGCCTGACCGGGAATAGCGCCCTTGGCGAGGATTGTGAGAAATTAAGGATAAAAATTTCTGCTTCTGAGGATAATAGCGGGGCTATTTGACGAAGAAGCAGGAATTTTTAGACCAATTTATCGCAACCGCAGTAGCGCAGTCTGTTCTCGGTCAGGCTCCTAGGAGCCTGACCGAGAATAGCGCCCGTAGCGAGGATTACGAGAAATTGAGGATAAAAATTTCTACTTCTGAGGATAATAGTGGGGCTATTTGACGAAGAAGCAGGAATTTTTAGACCAATTTATCGCAACCGCAGTAGGGTAGTCTATTCTCGGACAGGCTCCTAGACAACACGACCATTTAAGATTCTTTCCAAGGCTCTTTCTCTGGCACCGGCCATTATGTGAGAGTCAGAGAATATTACACGCGCAACCTTTGCGTGTCTGCTTTTCAGGCTGATTGCCTGGTTGTGAGCTGGCAGACTCCGGTTTCTTCCACGAACGAATATTCCAAACCCTGCTTTGGTCCACTTTTACTTTCCCTAACGGAAAAGCAATTTTCTGCAGCCAGCTTGTTGAGTTAAGAAACCAAAGACTCAATGGCTGATCAGGGTCAATCGCCTTAGCAATCTTGTTTCTTTCGTCATTAGGAGACAACATCTTTAATACATTAATATTGTCCAGGATCACAGTCACTTCTTTTTCAAACAAGACAGAAATTTCGTGGTTTTGACAAAATAACCTGGCGACAGACATGCGGAAGTTAGTGTAAATTTTACGATTGAACCCCAGTGAATAAAACATGACCGGGTGCTTCGGCCAAGCCACTGCTACCAGTCCCATTTCCGGCTGCAAACAGTGTGTTAACTGATTGTGGCGCCCCTCCCTTTCGATCCAGTCAGTAACATAGACTCTGATTCCATTTAGGCACTGGAGTGGACCAATGGGCTCTAGTAACTCTACATCCCAGTCCATTTTTATACATCCGTCACTAAGCGTCTTAACGCCGGCCGACGCACAGACCTTGTCACAATTAAACATGGCCATGCATTGTATCGCATCCATAAGAATAAAAAGTGAATTGATTTCCCGCACATTAGTACAGAAGCAACTCCAATCCAGCATGTCTGGGTCGCAATCTGTCGGGTCAACACGCAGAATAAAATTCCCTTCCTGATTCTTCCCTTCGGTAATTTTAATACCAAAAGCCGAGAGTTGAGGGAGCAGTTCTTTCATATCAACTGAGTAAGCATTTTCATTTTTCTGAACCAGTTTTTTTATCTGTGATTCCAATCCTTCATTGGCCAGCGAGCTATGCATGAGAATGATGGCAGGCCGTGATCTGTCAATGGCGCAGTTATTGTTAAAAATACGAATAGCTCTTTTATCAATGCGTGTCTGATCATCCATACAATAAAATTGATAAAACAGTGGCGTATCCGCAGGTAGCGTTTCCAGATAAGGGATGTCTTCTCCGATAGTGATTTTAGTTTGCTCACTGATATACTGCTGCATAGCGTCCATCTCTTCTACTGACAAAAGTCTCTTTTCTGCCTCACTCATCAAAGACTCTGGCGACAGTATTTCCTGTGAAGGCGCTGGTGGTTTAACCAGGTTACGTAGAGAGTGACAATAAACAGCAGCGTAATCACTCAGTGTTCTTATGGGTTGATCAGTGGATGAAGAAGCGGCCATCATCAATACTGTCGGATCAGTTTGTTTGACGCGAGACATTTTTTCCTGCTTAAAAACCATTGATGCTTTCAATGTATTTATGACGCTGCCTTCTCCCCTTGAAATATTCTCAGTTATATGACAGCCAAGTAAATGTTGTAAATTATCTTTATTATAATCCTGTAACCCATTAAACGTCGGTTTTCTATAAAACTTGTTTTCTGGTTTAAACAATACATCCAACACAGGCCAAGGGGATGGCACTGACAACAAATGAAAGTTAGCGCACGGCACTGTAAAAATTATACACGACAATATATGGAATCTAAATAATAGCAGATAGTTTAACAATACTTTTAGATGTTTCATAAAATGCCTAGTGATTAATTTTTCATTTAATCATTTTATTTTTTTAAAATTAATAGATGGGTTGATTGAATAAAATAGCTCATAATAGAATAGAATGCTTCAATTTACAGTGATTGCTACTCGCTTAAGCCAAGCGTTTCATTGTGTCCGCCACTGTTTCAGACTTTTTGGTATCCACTTTGCTCATAAGAGTAAAGCGACTTTTTCGGTCAACCAAGGTGACCAAGTGGGCGTTTTGCCCATAAACAGTATCGCCTTCGCCTCCCAGACGAGATGGAAGCTCTATCACTTCTGATCGTCCAGTAATAGCAGCCTGTCTGGTATTACTGAGCAACCTGCTTTACGATTGCCACCTTTACAACAGCGCTTTTCAAAGCAGGGCAGTTTTAATGCACTGCAATCAGGCAAAGAGCCAGTGAAGCTGACTCATCCTCTATTTATCGCCGATAAAATGTCTCCTCCCCCACTGGCCGGGTTTTAAACCGCCGGTGTAGCCACATATACTGCTCCGGGTGCTCCCTGACTCGCTCCTCAATAAATGCATTTAACTGGGTCGCATCTGTTTTGTTGTCATTTCCCGCGGCCCATTCTAACGGTGCATGTATTTTTACGACATAGCCTTCGGTGCCTGGTAATCGCGCCATGGTCATGGGGACAACACGGGCATTGCCGATATGCGCCAGCCGCGACGTCCCGGTGACGGTTGCCGCCTGAACGCCAAAAAAGGGAGCGAACACACTTTGTTTAGGGCCATAATCCTGATCCGGTGAATACCAAACGGTTCCACCTGCACGCAACACACGCAACATACCTCGTATATCACGCCGCTCAATTAACCGACCGGTATTATTAATACCGTACCGCTGTCGCTTTCTGCGTTGCATGTATTCAAACACCTGATTTTTGTGTGTCCGATACGTGCCATGCAAGTTATGGCGTAAGGCAATCGCTGCCCCGGCAATTTCAATGGTGGTGAAGTGGAGCACCATCAAAATCGTCCCCTGGCCCTGGTTATTCTTCAGGTGCTCCAACCCCTCAAAACAAATTTTCCGCTCCAGGCGTTTGAGTGGCCACCACCAGGCCATCAATACCTCCATGACACCTACTCCAACGGATTCACAGTTACTTTTCAACAAAACCTCTAAAGCTTCGTCGGTTTTATCCGGAAAACAGCGTTGCAAGTTGGTACGGGCGATATATACCCTGCGGCCACCAAACTGATAGAAAAGACGTCCCAACAGACGTCCAAATGCCAGCATCCATGAAAAAGGCAGCAGTGACAATAACGCTGTCAAAGCCAGCCCAAACCAGGTGAGCCAATATTTTGGATGCAAAAAAAACCATTGAAAGCAATCAGCCTGTGCTGAGCGCGAGTGCTGTTTTCCCATAGTAGTAATGATCAACTGTTGTGTACCAAGAACCTTCCCCAAGCACTGCTGACATAAGCGTTTGACTCAGCAAGGCGATGAACCTTATCTCCTGGTGTCGAGGAAAGCCCTTCTTAGAGGTTGTCTTAATAGCCGTACTCCGGTCGTGAGAAGTGGAGGGGCTTTCAAGACGACTTTCAAGACAGCCTCTTAGCCAAAAGAAACCAGATTTTTTACTATAATAACATCACCTTCCCTGTTAGAAAGCATATGCGGTTCCAGGTGACGTCTCCTATCGTTACGACCACGGGGATAAACGGAGTTGGCACATGGTGTGTCAATGCGGGTGGTGAAAACAACCCGGTTAAAATCATCACAGTAGACTAGCGCCAGACCAAAGCTATGCGTTAGCATGTTGTGATATCAATATGTAGCTGGTTCAGTTTTATCTTTAAGCACATGACCATTTGCTTTTCAAGTTGGTCTACACGCCTTGCAAGGCCTGCCAGCAAGAAAATATATGTGTTCATTTGGTCATGTACTTACTCAGGTATTGGTTCTGGATAGCTGCATTATGCGATAAGGTGTTAAGAAATGCGTAAGTCATTCATCTTTGCGGCACTGCTTTGCGCGGCTTCTATTGCTAGCGCTAATACTGAGACAAATACTGAGGTCATCACCAAAGGGAACACGGCTGATATTCACTATATGACGCCAAATGGCGTTTCATCCAGCAAAGCGGGCACAAACCAAACGCCAGGCCCATACGATACTCATAGATCAATAGTTTGTCATCCAGGGCTGCACGTGATAGCTCTTAACCAAATGGTAGTATGTCCTTATGGTCACAGTTGTGTATGGGAGACTTATTCAGTTCAATGCGGCTATTAACTATAAAGCCATTTTAGGGCAGTGGCATTATAAAACTTACCAATAAACCGTCATTCCTGCGAAGCAGGAATCCATCATGACCTTTAACCCTGCTGTTGCGGGAACGACGTTGGTATAATTTATTTTGCTACGCCCCTAAGTGTATGTGTTTAGTGAATTACCGCCCCGCAGGGGATGGACAAAAACTAGGAGCCTGTCGGGCTTAAGCTTTCGAGCATGAAATTCAGTAGAGCGAGCCAGATTTTTCGATGGATTTGTGCGAATAGTTGACCTGTTTAAGCAAATTCATCGGAAAATATGGTCGCTCTTTCTGGATTTCAGGCCGAAATTGCCTTAAGTCCGACAGGCTCCTAGAGATAAAATGTCTGAACATATACGTTAAAGGAGGCACAAATTAACCATTTAACAAGGCTATAATGCCATGAATTCAGATCTGCAACCCCAGAATGCCTTGGTGGCTTTCCAGATAAAAGGTGACAGCTATACACTGACCACACTGGAATTACATGCCACAGACAGCGCACAGATAAAACAACAATTGCACACTATAACCCGTAAGGCTCCTAATTTTTTTCAACAAACCCCTGTCATTTTGGCCCTTGAAACACTGGCTCAGCCTCAGGCATCATTAAACCTTGGCTCCCTGCGACAACTGTTCCATGAGTTTGGCATGTTACTGGTTGCCGTCCGGGGGGGAACAGACAAGCACAGGACAGAAGCCTCACTGAACGACATAGCCTGGCTACCCGCTGAAAAAATAAAAAACAGCCTCACCCCTGGCACTGGTGAGGAAGATACTACAACTAACGCCAATGTTGTTCGCATCAAGACACGAGATCACAACCACCTGCTGGAAGGGGCTCAACAGAACCATCTTGACAGCCCCCCAGAAACCGCTGAAGATACAACAACAATGATCATTGACCGGCCTGTTCGCTCAGGCCAGCAGGTTTATGCCCCAGGAGACCTGATTGTACTCGGGCCTGTCAGTACCGGTTCAGAATTACTCGCTGGCGGTCATATTCATGTTTATGGTCCTTTACGCGGGCGCGCCCTGGCCGGAATCAATGGCAATCATGCAGCCCGGCTCTTTTGCCGCCAGTTTGAAGCGGAATTGATTTCCATCTGCGGCCATTACAAACTGCCCGCTCAGGCAGATAAATCCCACTGGGGTAAATCCGTAGTGGTCAGCCTCACCGATGAAAACTTGCACATCACGGAACTTTAAGAAATACTGGTCTGGTATACAAGATTAACCAGACTAGACTGCTGTTTAATAAACAAATACTGCGGACAGTTTTTGATGCTTAAAGCCCACGGCTGCCAAAGGTTTGAAGGTGTATCGTTATTTTATGGCAACTCACGCCTACCGTTGAGTTACCATAAAATCGCCCCCTTGAGCTGTAGGCCTTGTAGCATCAGACACCAGACTGTCTAAAACTGTCCGCGGTATTGATAAACAAAAGTCACATTAAACTTTTTATTATTGCCTCAGGGTCACTGCATTTCAGAAAATACCAACAGCCTGTCATTCCTGTGGAGGCAGGAATCCACTACGACAATGGATTCCCGCATCCGCCAAGACGACGCTGTTATTCTTTTCATTGCCACTGCCCTTAGTGAAAACAGGACTATCTTTTGACTCGCATCATCGTAGTAACCTCAGGTAAAGGTGGAGTCGGTAAAACCACAACCAGCGCGTCATTTGCCTCAGGTCTTGCCATGCAAGGGCATCCTACAGTGGTAATTGACTTTGATGTCGGGCTTCGCAACCTCGACCTGATCATGGGTTGCGAACGCAGAGTGGTGTATGATCTAGTTAATGTCATTAACGGTGAGGCTGCACTCCATCAGGCACTTATTAAAGATAAACACACTGAGAATCTGTCTGTACTGCCTGCCTCGCAAACGCGCGATAAGGATGCTCTGTCAAAAGAAGGCCTTGAGAAAATTCTGAACGACCTTGCCAAAGATTTTGACTATATTATCTGCGATTCACCAGCGGGCATAGAACACGGCGCGCTGATGGCGCTCTACTTTGCTGATGAAGCGATTATCACAACCAACCCGGAAGTATCATCGGTTCGTGACTCTGACCGAATACTGGGTATTTTGCAAAGCAAGTCCCGGCGGGCAGAAGGCAAGCTGGACCCCGTTAAAGAGCATTTATTGCTGACCCGCTACAACCCGAGCCGGGTTCAGCGTGGTGATATGTTGAATGTCTCCGATGTGGAAGACATCCTTGCCATTCCCTTACTTGGGGTAATACCTGAATCCAGCAGTGTCCTGAAAGCCTCCAATCAGGGTATACCGGTTATACACCAGTCAGAAACCGATGCTGGGCAGGCATACAGTGATATGGTTAGCCGCTTCCTGGGCGAACAGCGCCCCCATCGTTTTCTCGAAGCCAAGAAAAAAAGTCTTCTCAAACGTGTGTTTGGAGACCGTGTCTGATGAACCTGATGCAGCTCTTTCGTTCCGCCAACCAATCAAACAAAGAAGGCAGTGCTTCAGTGGCCAAAGAGCGACTCCAGATTCTAGTCGCCCACGAACGTATAAGCCGGGCAAGCCATGAGTTTTTACCTGCCATGCAAAAAGATATTCTTGAGGTGGTGCAAAAATACATTGAAGTGGCCCAGGAGCATATCAATATTCGCCTGGACAACGAGGGTGACTGCTCCATTTTAGAGGTGAATGTGCAGTTGCCAGAAGGCGAACAAACCTCACCCCCTTCATAGGAGCCTGTTCATAATCTTCTCAAGTAGACTCAATGCGTAAATTGAAGGCTTGTGCTCAGTTTACGCCGGTATTTTTTAAAAATGATGATAAGTACATGACCATTTGCTTTTCAAGTTGGTCTACAGGCCTTGCAAGGCCTGCCAGCAAGAAAATATATGTTTTCATTTGGTCATGTACTTAGAGCCAGAAACAGAGGGAGCGAGTTTTAATAGGGCTACAATCGGATACAATAAAAAAAAGAAACTATTTGCCAGCTCTTGGCTGAATAAGCGGCCCGCCTGTAAACGGGTGTTCGGTGGATTGCGTGCGCCACCGAATGATGGTCAAACTCATACCCATCGTCTTTTATTGCTTTAGAGGCTCGATAAAGCGCTATAAACCGTTCTTGCGACCTTGGATGACAGGCTGTCATGCCAAGCTGCTAAAGGTGTTCAGGCGTTTGGTTTCATTTACAGCATGTCTTTTTACAGCATGTCTTTTATGCTATTTATGGCTTGGATAGCAGATAGAGCATTGCAAATTTGCTCATTCCGGCTGTCAACCACCATACCCAGACCGTTCATGAACAAGGCCATAGGCTGAACTAGCAAGCTTGGTAAATCACGTTCCAGAATCACGGCGGCGATATAAATCAGCCCTTGGTATGCAGGGTCTTGCTTATTCCGACTGTCGGCCACCTTGCCCAGACAGTTGGCGACCATGGACAGAGACTGTGCTGGCCAATTTGTTAAATCACGCCCCATAACCACTTTGGCAATATAAGTCAGTGCCGGATGAGTGAGGTCTTGCTTATTCTGACTGTCAGCCACCTTGCCTAGGGCGTTGGCAAGGATGGCCAGAGGCTGTGCAGGCCAGCTTGCCAAATTACATCTCAGAACCACTTTGGTGATATAAGCCAGTGCTTGATAAACAGGGCTTTGCTGATTCTGGCTGTCGGCCACTTTGCTCAGACCGTTGGTGACCATGCTCAGATCATGTGCTGTCCAGTTTGCTAAATCACAACTCAGAAGCACAGAGGCAATAGCGATCAATGCTTGGTGAGCAGGGTCTTGCTCATGCTGGCTGTCGGCCATCCTGCTCAGACCGTTGATGGCCATGGCCAGATCCTTTGTTGAAGCGCTTGCTAAATCATATCGCGTAACTACAGTGGCCAGATAAGTCAACGCTTTATAAGCAGGGTCTTGCTTATTCTGGTTGTTGACTACCTTGCTCAAACCGTTGATAACTACGGCCAGAGGCTTTGTTGCCCACCTTGCTATACCATTGTCCAGAACAAAGGTCGCGATAGAAATCAGGGCCGAGTAAAAAGGGTCTTGCTCATTCTGGCTGTCGGCCACCCTGCTCAAAGCATCGACGACCATGCCCAAATACCATGCTATCCAGTCCTTTTTATTTGTTCTCAGGGTCTTCAATGTCATCACTTCAGCAATAAACATCATGGCCCGATAAGCAGGGGCTTGTTTATTCTGGCTGTCGATTATCTTGCCCAGACCGTTGGCGACCATAGCCATATGCTGTGCTGTCCAGTCCTTTTGATTTATTGCTAAAGCCTCCGGTGTAATCACTTCAGCAATAGCAATCAGGGCTTGATAAATTGGACATTGCTCATTCTGCCTGTCGACCACCTTGCCTAAACCGTTGATGGCCATGGCCAGATGCTGTGCTGTCCAGTCCCCTTGATTTGTTGCTAAAGCCCCTGGTGTAATCACGTTAGCAACAGCAATCAGGGCTTGGTAGGCAGGGCATTGTTGATTCTGCCTGTCGGCCACCTTGCCCAGAGCGTTGGCGATCATAGCCAGATGGTGTGCTGTCCAGTCCCCTTGATTTGTTGCTAAAGCCTCCGGTGTAATCACTTCAGCGATAGAAATCAGGGCTTGGTAAGTAGGGCCTTGTTCATACTGACTGTCGGTCAGCTTCCCCAGAGCGTTGGCGAGCATGGCCAGATGCTGTGGTGTCCAGCTTGCTAAATCACATTCCAGAATCACGATGGCGATAGCAATCAGAGCCTGGTAAGCAGGGTCTTGTTTATTTCGGCTGTTGGCTACCTTGCCCAGACCATTGGCGACCATGGCCAGAGGCTGTTCTGTCCAGTCCGCTAATTCACACGCCAGAATCTCAGTGGCCATAGCCGTCAAAAAGTTAGCAAAGTGCTGGCAGTTCCCGGGGCTGGAAAAATTACTGACGATTAATGACAAATCTTTAGCTGAATGCTGTTTATGACAAAAATAAAGGTGATGAGCAATATTTATGGAATAGTTTGTTAATTGTTCAATATTATTTCTATTTTTTTTAACAAGGTTATAATCAAAAAAAAACATCACAAATGGGAATAACCGATTTTTTTCTATAAGGCTGTAAGCGGGTATCACTTTTACTTTTACCCGCGAGATAAGTTAAATTCCCTGTATATTCTCTTTTGCCGGCGTACCCTCTATCGATTGAAAAAATCAACAAAGAAACGAAAACCAATGATAAGTATTTATACAATTTTGCTAACTCTAGAGCTTATAACTAATTACAGCCTTTTCTGATATCTTTTATTTCTCAGAAACCTGGCTTCCCATACAGCAGAGCACCACAAATAGTTGAACTCATACGCCAAACTGACCAGCACTGACGGATGTTGTATCAAAATAAAAAATCCATCTTGCGGCCTGTTGTCTGAAGAGTATCGACAGAGTGCTCATTTGCGCTCAAAGGTGATAGGTTACGCCATCTTTGAGTGCAGTAATGAGCAGTATAGTGACTTTAACAAAATTTTCTTCCTTTTTAAGCAAATATGAAAATAGGGTGAAAATATAGGATGAAGAAATATGACGAAATATGCGGAAAAACGAAATATGGAACGGAATATAGGATGCCCATAGTTTTAATCATATAAGATAAGGGTAGGTTTATGGGTATCCTTTAATTTATATTCTCTTTCTTTTAATTCTCTTTGGGTGTCCTTTGATTATTTTTTAATTCTGTTATTTTTGAACGTTAGTATGACTCATTCTTTGCGTCTGTGCCCGTATTTTAGTGGCGTACGCGTTACCACGTGAAGCGAGGGTGTCGCGAAACGGGTATAGACAGGCAATCACCTTTACTTTTGTCATTCCTGCAAAATTGGCATTACACGGTTGGCATGGATTCTTGCCTTCGCAGTAATGACAGAAGAGAAACAAACAGTCGTATTTAGCCTTTTTGCGATACCCTCGGAGCGTGGGGGAACGTCTACCTCCAGCGCTTTATAGAAAGTCCTTTACACACTTTATGGCTTGCATAGCCGATAGAGCATTGCAGATTTGCTCATTCTGGCTGTCGGCCACCTTACCCAGACCGTTCATGAACAAGGCCTGAGGCTGAATCAGCAGGCTTGTTAAATCACGTTCCAGAATCACGGTGGCGATAGCAATCAGCGCCTGGTAAGCAGGGGCTTTTTTATTCCAGCTGTTGGCTACCTTGCCCAGACCATTGGCGACCATTGCCAGAGGCTGTGCTGGCCAACTTGCTAAATCACGCCGCAGAATTACTTTGGCGATATAAGTCAGTGCCCGGTGAGCAGGGCTTTGTTTAATCTGGCTGTCGGCTATCTTGCTCAGACCGTTGGCAACCATGGCCAGAGGTTGTGAGGGCCAGCTTGCCAAATCACATTTCAGAATCACTTTGGCGATATAAGTCAGTGCCTGACAAGCAGGGCTTTGCTGATTCTGACTGTCGGCTATTTTGCTCAGACCGTTGGTGACCATGCTCAGATCCTGTGCTGTCCAGTTTGTTAAATCACATCTCAGAATCACCATGGCCATAGCAATCAGTGCTCGGTAGGCAGGGTCTTGCTCATCCTGGGTGTTGACCACCTTGCTCAGACCGTTGGTGGTCATGGCCAGTTCCTGCTCTGGCCATCTTGCTAAATCACATCCCAGAATCACGATGGCCATAGCAATCAGCGCTCGGTAGGCAGGGTCTTGCTCATTCTGGCTTTTGATCACTTTGCCCAAACCATTGGCGACCATGGCCAGAGGCTTTGCTGACCAGCTTGCCAAATCACATTCCAAAACAAAATTCGCGATAGAAATCAGGGCTGGGTAAAAAGGGCCCTGCTCATTCTGATTGTCGGTCACCCTACTCATAACATTGGTGACCATACCCAAATGCTGTGCTGCCCAATCCTTTTTATTTGTTTTTAGGGCCCTCAATGTAATCAGTTCAGCAATAAACATCATGGCCTGGTAAGCAGGGTCTTGTTTATTCTGGCTGTCGGCTATCTTGCTCAGACCGTTGGCGACCATAGCCAGATTCTGTCCTGTCCAGTTCTTTTGGTTGGTTCTTATCAGATCCGGTTTAATCACTTTAGCAATAGCAATCAGGACTTGATGAATTGGACATTGCTTATTCTGCCTGTCGACTACCTTGCCTAAACCATTGGTGACCATAGTTAGATGCTGTGCTGTCCAGTCCCTTTGATTTATTGCTAAAGCCTCCGGTGTAATCACTTCAGCAATAGCCATCAGGGCCTGGTAGGCAGGGCATTGTTCATTCTGCCTGTCGGCCACCTTGCCCAGACCGTTGACCATCATAGCCAGATGCTGTGCTGTCCAGTCCTTTTGATGGGTTCTTAGCAGGCTTGGTGTAATCACTTTAGCAATAGCCATCAGGGCTTGGTAAGCAGGGTTCTGTTCATTCTGCCTCTCGGCCACCTTGCCCAGAGCGTCGGCGAGCATAGCCAGAGGCTGCGCTGGCCAGTTTGTTAAGTCACCTTCGATAACCACGGTGGCGATAGCAGTCAGGGCTTGGTATATAGGGTCTTGCTCATTGTGGCTATCAGCCACCTTGACCAAACCGTTGATAGCTAAAGCCAGATGCTGTGGTACCCAACTTGCTAAATCACATCCCAGAATCACGTTGGCGATAGCAACCAGAGCCAGGTAATCAGGGTCTTGTTTATTTCGGCTGTTGGCTACCTTGCCGAAACCATTGGCGACCACAGCCAGTGGCTCTGCTGGCCAGTTTGCTAAATCACATACCAGAATCTTGAAGGCGACAATAGACAAAAAATTAGCAAAGTGCTGGCTCTTACTGAGGCTGGAAAAAACACTGACGATTGACGCCAGGTCTTCAGATGAATGCTGTTTATTACAAAAATAAAGGTGATCAGTAATACCTCTGGAATAGTCTGTTAATTGTTGAATATTACCTCTATTTTTTCTAAAAAAGTGATGATCAAAAAAAAATTATCACAAATGGGAACAACCGGATTTCCGCTATAAGAATGTGAGCTGGTATCACTTTTATTTTTACCCATGAGATGGGTTGAATTTCCTGTATATTCATATTCTCTTTTGCCGGCGTATCCTTTATCAATTGAAAAAAATACTAAAGAAACGAAAGCTAATGATAGGTATTTATACAATTTTGCTAACTCTGAAGTTTATAACCAATTAAAGCCTTTACTGATATTTTTTATTTCTCAGAAACCGGGCTTCCCACACATCAGAACACCACGAACACTTGAACTCATACGCCAAACTGACCAGCACTCATGGAGGTTCTATCAAAAGAAAAAATCCATCTTGCGGCCTGTTGTCTGAAGAGCATCGACAGAGTGCTGACCTGCACTCAAAAGTGATGGGGTTCGCCATCTTTGAGTGCAGTAATGAGCAGTATAGTTACTTTAATAAAATGTTCTTTCTTTTTAAGCAAATATGGAAATAGGATGAAAATATAGGATGACGAAATATGACGAAATATACTGAAAAACGAAATATAAGATGCCCATAATTTTAATGATATAAGATAAGGGTAGGTTTATGGGTATCGTTTAATTTATATTCTCTTTTCTTTAATTCTCTTTGGGTGTCCTTTGATTATTTTTTGATTATTTTTAATTCTGTTATTTTTGAACGTTAGTATGACTCATTCTTTGCGCCTGTGCCCGTATTTTAGTGGCGTATGCGTTACCACGCGAAGCGAGGGTGTCGCGAAACTGGTATAGACAGGCAATCACCTTTACTTTTGTCATTTCTACAAAGTTGGAATTACACGGTTGGCATGGATTCTTGCCTTCGCAGGCGTCCATTTTCTGGTAGATTCCCGCCTTCGCGGGAATGCGACTGTATGGGTATTAGCGCTTTATAGAAAGCCCTTTACACTCTTTATGGCTTGTATAGCAGATAGAGCATTGTAAATTCGCTCATCATGGCTGTCGACCACCATACCCAGACCGTCCGCAGCCAAGTCCAGGTGCTGTATTCGCCAGTTTGCTAAATCATCTTCCAGAATCACGGTCGCGATAGAAATCAGAATTTGGTAAGCAGGGTCTTGCTCATTTTGTCGGTCAGCCACCTTGCCAAGACCGTTGGCCATCATGGCCAGAGGCTGTACTGCCCAACTTGCTAAATCACGTTTCAGAACCACTTTGGCGATATAAGCCAGTGCCGAATGAGTGGGGTTTTGCTTATTCTGGCTGTCAGTTACCTTGCCCAGACCGTTGGCCATCATGGCCAGAGAGTTTGCGGGCCAGCTTGCCAAATCACATTCCAGAACCACTTTAGCAATATAAGTCAGTGTCTGGTAAATAGGGTCCTGGTCATTCTGACTGTCAGCCACCTTGGCCAGACCGTTGGTGATCGTACTCAGATCATGTGCTGTCCAGCTTACTAAATCACATCTCAGAAGCAGGGGGGCGATAGAAACCAGTGCCTGATAAGCAGAATCTTGTTTATTCTGGATACTGGCTATCTTGCTCAGACCGCTCGCGACCATGGCCAGCTCCTTTGCCTGCCAGCTTGCCAAATCACACTTCAGAACCACTTTGGCCATACGAGTCAGTGCCCGATAAGTAGGGTCTTGCTTATTCTGGTTATTGACTACCTTGCTCAAACCGTTGATAGTCATGGCCAGGGACTTTGGTGCCCACCTTGATACATCATATCTCAGAACCACAGTCGCGATAGCAATCAGGGTCTTGTAAGCAGGGTCTTGCTCATTGTGGCTGTCAGCCACCTTGCCTAAAGCGTTGGCGACTAGCGACAAGTGACCGGCTGTCCAGTCCTTTTGATTTGTTCTTAGCGCCCTCAATGTGATGACTTCAGCAATAAAAAGCAGGGCCCGGTGAGCAGGTTCTCGTCTATTCTGGTTATCGGCTATCTTGCTCAGACCGCTGGCAAGCATGGCCAAATGCTTTGCTGTCCAGTTCTTTTGGTGGGTTCTTAGCACCTCCGGTGTAATCAGTTCAGCAATAGAAACCAGGGCTTGGTATATTGAACCCTCTTTAATTTTGCTGTCGACTACCTTGCCCAGACCGCCGGCGACCATGGCCAGATGCCAAGCTGTCCAGTCGTTTCGATTCATTTTAAGAACTCGCGGTGTAATCACTTCAGCGATAGCAATCAGGGCTTGGTAGGCAGGGTCTTCTTCATTCTGACTGTAAGCCATCTTGGCCAGGCCGTTGACGACCATAGCCAGATGCTGTGCTGTCCAGTCCTCTCGATTAGCTTCAAGAGTTTGTGGTGTAATCACTCTAGCGATAGCAATCATAGCCGGGTAAACGGGGTTTTGTGTCTTCGATCTGTGAACCACCTTGCCCAGGGAGTTGGCGAGCATGGCCAAAGGCTGAACTGGCCAGTTTGCTAACTCACCTCTTAGAACCATGGGGGCGATGGAAATCAGGCCTTGGCAGGCAGGGTCTTGTTCATTCTGGCTGTCAGCCACCTTGGCTAAACCGTTGGCAACCAAAGCCAAATACTGTGCTGACCAGTTTGTTAACTCACGTCCCACAACCACGATGGCAATAGCAGTCAGAACCTGGTAAGCAGGGTCTTGCTTATTCTGGTCGTCAACCACCTTGCCCAAACCGTTAGCGACCATGGACAGAGGCTTTACTGGCCAGCTCGCTAAATCACACTTCAGAATCTCGGTGGCGATAATAGACAAAAAATTAACAAAGTGCTGGCCATTATTGAAGCTGGAAAAAACACTGACGATTAACGCCAAATCTTTAGCTGAATGCTGTTTATCACAAACAGAATAGTGACTAGCGACACCTCTGTAATGCTTTTTTAATTGTTGAATATCAATTTTGATGCTTTTAAAAAAGCGGTAATCAAAAACATAATCACAAAGGGGGCTGGCCAGTTTTTTACTCCTGTCAGGTTGTATACCAGTATCACTTTTACTTATACCCTTAAGAGAAATAACGCCCCCTGTATATTCACCTTCAACTTTTTCAACTTTGCCAGCGTACACGTTATTGATTGAAAAAACCAATAAAGAGATGAATAACAATGACACGTATTTATATTTATACAATTTTTCTAACTCTAGCGCTTATAACTAATTACAGCCTTTTCTGACATCTTCTATTTTTCAGAAACCTGGCCGCCCGTATATCAGAACACCATCAGCACTTATGATCATACTCGAAACTGACCAACCCTGGTGAACCCTGGTGGATATCCTATTAAAAGAAGTCCATCTTGCGGCCTGTTGTCTTGCCTGGCATCAACAGGGTGCTCACCTACAATCAAACAATGATGAGTTACACTACCTTTGAGTGTGGTAATGAGCAGTGTAGTCACTTTAAAAAAACTTTCTTTATTTTTAAGTACCAATTGTGCGCTACCTGCGGAAAAAGCTGACTGACCAGGATAAATAGGGGAAATAAATAAATATGGGACACCCATAATTTCAACCATAGTAAGATGAGGATAAATTTATGGGGGATTTATAGGTGTCCTTTAATTCTTGGGTATCCTTTAATTATTCTTAATTATTGTCTGTTAATTCCTTCCCGTATTCTGGTGACGTATGCGTTACCACGGAGCGTGGGAACGAGACAAACGTTTTAATCATTACTTCTACCTCTAGCCCGGATATTTCATAAACATGCTCCTGGCCTTGCTTGCTCCTTGCGGCTCTAAGGGCAGTTTATGAAATATCCGGGCTAGGAGCCTGTCCGAGAATAGACTACCCTACTGCGGTTGCGATAAATGGGTCTAAAAATTCCTGCCTATTCATCAAATAGCCCCGCTATTATCCTCAGAAGCAGAAATTTTTATCCTCAATTTCTCGTAATCCTCGCTACGGGCGCTATTCTCGGTCAGGCTCCTGGCGCTTTATAGAAAGTCATTTACACACTTTATGGCTTGTATAGCAGAAAGCGCATTGTAAATTTGCTCATTCTGACTGTTGACCACTTTATCCAAAGCGTTGGCGACCGTGTCCAGATACGGTGTTGGCCAGTTTACCAGATCAGCTTCCAGAATCACGGTTGCAATAGAAACCAGAGTCTGGTAGGCAGGATTTTTCCCATTTTGTCCGTCAGCCATCTTGCTCAAACCGTTGGCAACCATGGCCAGAGGCTGTGCTGACCAACTTGCTAAATCACGCCTCAGAACCACTTTGGCGATATAAGTCAGTGCCAGATGAGTAGATTCTTGCTTATTCTGGCTGTCAGAAACCTTGCCCAACGCGTTGGCAACCATGGCCAGAGGCTGTGCGGGCCAGCTTGTTACATCACATTCCAGAATGACTTTGGCGATATAAATCAGTGCCTGGTAGATAGGGTTTTGCTTATTCTGGCTGTCAACCACCTTGGCCAGACCGTTGGTGATCATACTCAGATCATGTGCTGTCCAGTTAGCTAAATCACATCCCAGAAGCACAGAGGCGATAGCAATCAATGCTCGGTAAGCAGGGTCTTGCTCATTCTGGCTGTCGGCCATCCTGCACAGACCGTTGGTGGCCATGGCCAGATCCTTTGTTGAACTACTTGCAAAATCACATTGCAGAACCACGGTGGCCAAATAAGTCAGAGCTTTATAGACAGGGTCTTGCTTATTCTGGTTGTTGACCACTTTGCCCAAACCGTTGATAACCATGGCCAGAGGTTTTGTTGTCCACTTTGCTACATCATATCTCGGAACCACAGTCGCGATAGAAATAAGGGTCTTGTAAGCTGTGTCGTGCTCATTCTGGCTGTCAGCCACCCTGCCCAAAGCGTTGGTGACCACGCCCAAATACTGTGCTAGCCAGCCCTTTTGATTTGTTCTTAGCCACTTCAATGTAATCACGTCAGCAATAAGAATCAGGGCTTTGTAAGCAGGGTCTTGTTGATTCTGGCTGTCGGCTATTTTGCTTAGACTGCCGGCGACCATGGCGAAATTCTGTGCTGTCCAGTACTTTTTATTGGTTCTCAGCGCTTCTGGTGTAATCACTTCAGCAATAGCAATCAGGGCTTGGTAAACTGGACCTTGTTTAATCCTGCCATCGGCTGTCTTGCCCAGACCACTGGCGACCATAGCCAGATGCCGTGCTGTCCAGTTCTCTTGATTTGTCGCTAAAGCCTCCGGTGTAATCACTTCAGCGATAGCGATCAGGGCTTGGTAGGTAGGGTCTTGTTCAATCTGGCTGTCAGCCACCTTGCCCAGGCCGTTGACGACCATAGCCAGATGCTGTGGTGTCCAGTCCGTTCGATTTGTTTTAAGAGCCTGTGGTGTAATCACTCCAGCCATAGCAATCAGAGCCTGATAAACAGGGTGTTGTTTCTCCCATCTGTCAACCACCTTGCCCAGGGCGTTGGTGAGCATGGCCAAAGACTGAACGGGCCAGCTTGTTAACTCACCTCTTAGGGCCACGATGGCGATAAAAACCACGGCTTGGTAGGCAGGGTCTTGTTCATTCTGGCTGTCAGCCACCTTGACCAAACCGTTGGAAACCGAAGCCAGATACTGTGCTGGCCAGTTTGCTAACTCAAACCCCAGAATCACGGTGGCAATAGCAGTCAGAACCTGGTAAAAGGGGCCTTGCTCATTCTGGCTGTCAACCACTTTGCCCAGGCCGTTGGCGACCATGACAAGGGGCTGTTCTGTCCAACTTGTTAAATCACATTCCAGAATCCTGTTGGCGATAAAAGTCAAAAAATCAACAAAGTGCTGGCAATTGCAGGGGTTAGAAAAAATATTGACGATTAATGCCAAAATTTTATCTGAATGCTGTCTCTTACAAGACAAAAAGTGATGAGCGATTTTTGTGGAATGGTGGGTTAATTCTCGAACATTATGTTTCATTTCTTTTAAATATAAATAATCAAAAAAAAACTATCACAAATAGGCTCAGCCAATCTTATGTTCGTATTAGGTGGCAGGCTGGTATGACTGTTACTTATACCTGGGAGATAAACAAAATTCCCGGTATATTCATATTCACCTTTACCAGCGTAGACTCTATCGGTTAAAAAAAACGACAAAGACATGAAGAAAAACAATAAGTATTTATTCAATTTTTATAACTCTGGAGCTTATAACCAATTACAGCCTTTTCTGACATCTGCTATTTTTCAGAAACGTGGCTTCCCGTACATTGGAACACCCTTAATACTTAAGCTCATACTCCAAACCGACCAACTGTGGTGGATGCTCTACCAAAAGAGGAAATCCATACGTGCCTGGCATCAGCAAGGTGCTCGTCCGCAATCAAACGATATCAAACAAAAATGGGCTACACCACCTTTGAGTGTGGTAATGAACAGTGTAGTCACTTTAAAAAAACTTTCTTCATTTTTAAGTGCGATTGTGCACTATTTGCGAAAAAAACTGACTGACCAGTGAATCGCCACCGAGAAAGCCATGCTGCCTCTTGCGAGTGACCGCCTGACAATTTCACCGGCCCGCCGCCGGTCAGCCTTGGGTGGAGCACCGTGTGCGCCCCACTTCCAAGGGGGAAGTCTTGGCAGGTCAAGATTAAAGTTGAATGAGTTTATTAACACAGCCCCACAGCATTATTTGGCATCCGGAAAAAGATTTGGGTATTCTGTTTTGATATATTTATCGAGGTCTCTCCTTTTTATCTTTATTAAAACAGCAGAAGCTTTTCTAAAACTGACTCTCGCTTTTTCGTTCTCTTCAATCCATTCAAAAAAGAGTTTTGCCTTTTCGTATAATTTACCATTTGCTTTGGCAGAGATTGTTTTTTTCAAATCCTCTTGTTCACTTTTAAGGATGTTGCTATGTTCTACCAAATAAAAATGCATAAAATGATCTATAGTGCTGACAACCCGGCTTGCTTCTGCCAGACACGTTGTCAGGTAATCTACTATGTGCTCAGGTAACGGATCATCCAGGGTTGCTTCTTTATAGTTTCTATCTGCCACTCGTTTCTCAAGCGTCTTAATTTCATCGGACCACAAGGCAATAGGGTAATTATACATTAAGTGTGCAGAAGCAATGACAGGATCGTCGTTAGCAGCTAATTTCATGTGTTCATAAATTATTCCTGTTTTGTCATGCTCTGATAAAAACAGATTGAGAAACGCAGGTTCTTCCTGATATACTTCATGGGATATCTTCTTCATTTCGTAAGTTTCCAAAAGAATAAACAATGACTTTTTCAAAAAACCACTGAATGTCAGCGTACTTTTTTCACCTTCCAAATTCAGCTTTTCAACTTTGTAACTCAGCCTTTCGCCTTTCCAACTTAGCCCCTGAAAAATAGGACATGGGTATACTGGGCTTATAGCGCATAATATTTCTGGTAGTGTCAGAAAAGGATTACTGTGCTTGCATCCCGATTTTAGTGTGCTATCTACAAATACAGTTCGTGAAGGGTCATATCCTGTTAAAGCGGTTTCAAATGCATCGACTATAGCCGTGAAATTTACCAATGCTTTGTCGACTAATTCTTTTGTTTTATGGTGACTGTCAGCATCAGAGAGCTTACGGTGTTGGTTTTTCCAGGCAGTACAAAGGTAGTAACACCAAATTATTGAGCTATAAAAACGAGAATAATAATTCCCGCCATTTTCTTGAAATAGAGTGAAGACACCTTCAGCCGCTTCCTCTGGCGTTTTCCACGTGATAAACTTACGGTATAATTCATGAAGTTTTTCGGTATCCAATTCCTTCATATTATTTTTCTCCCCCAAAAAAGACCAGGCGCCTGTCAAGCTGTTGAATTCATCTTTTTTCATAGCAGGTATTTTTTCTTCGTCACTGGAAAACCAGTGTTTTTTTTCCTGCCTTTTCATTTCCACATAAATGCTGGGAAGCAATAGTTTAAAGCCTTCCTCAGTCAGCGTTAAATCACCTGATATTTGCGCATGTATATTTGCTATCGCGCTATCTGTACTTATATCTAATTGTTCAGATGAGCATGACTCTGGATCCATCATCGACAAAGCAGTGGATGAGTAAAAAAAAAGAACCAAAGCTATTTTTATGGGGGCTTTTATGGGAGCCTTTAAGAGAGCAACGTCACGCGCTCGCTGACTGATACTCACTAGTTGACAAAATAACACTATAACCTGAGACATTTTTTTCACCCGTACCGATTATTTTTACTTTTTACTACAGATGAAATACTCTAGGTTATTTTTTCGATTTTACCAGTTAAATAATTTTATATGGCTTTACTTATATGGTTTTACTGAACCATCTGGTCACAGCACCCCCAGGAGCCTGTCGGATTTATTGCTTGAATCGAGCACCGCTTCAAAGCTGACTGGCAGTTTGCAGCAGAACCATTTTATTAACGCATGTTTTCTTCCAGCTGAATTTCTCTACTTTTTAACTTTTTATCGGTAACATTCCTATATCCTATATATGTGAACATATAAGCGATAATGATATATACAGCTATAGCTACAGCGATATAAAGTTTTGATTCCAATTCTGCTAACTCAACATAAGCACTTCCAAATCTTAAAAAAATACAGGTTGTCAACAGTATATAGAATGTACTTTCCTTGAATGTAAACGGTGCGTTCTTAAAAGCTTCCGGGTATTTTTTAGGCAGTTTAAACGCGGCAACAATTAAAATACCTTCACATAGTTGGTCAAAACCTATCCCCATATCGGCTATCGTTTTTAAGTCAAGTCCAGTAATAATAGGGACGATTCCCACTATAAAGAAAAATCCTAATAATAATACTGGCGTTCCTCCTTTATTTTCCTTAGCAAAAGCGTCTGGAAGCCAACCCTCTTTTGCTGCTGCCTGAAGGCCCCTGGTTACCCAGGACAGTGTTCCATTAAGTGTTGTCAATAACGCAAACATCGCTCCACCTACGACAAAGAAAACATATAGCCATGGAGGAAATATATTCTGCGCAACAAGGGTCAGATTTTTAAAAGCCACCTCTTCTATTGGTAATACACTACTTGCCACAATGCCTAACAACGCATAAAGTGCGCACGCACCTAGTGTTGACGTTATCATTGCCTTTGGAATTGTTTTTCCTGGCTCTTCTATTTCCTCTCCATTTTCTGCTACATACCTGGCACCTCCTGCCGCAAATGAGAGTAATATTGCGCCATGAATAAACTCCTTAAATCCATTTGGCATAATATTAGCCGTAGTTATGGCGAGATTTGACCACTCTACTTGTGGAAGACCAAATATGACAAAAGCTAATAAAGAGACTATCAGTAATCCAACCATCGTCTTTTGTGCCTTTGCGGACGTCTTTAACCCTATCAGGTTGATAGCTGTACACAGTATCAGAACACCTATGGCGATGGTATTTTCATTAAATGTTGGAAACAAAGAGACAAAGTAACTGCCAAATCCCTTTGCGAATGTTGCTATAAGCAATTGAGTTAATACAAACATAAAAAGGTACATAAACCCTGCTTTATCGCCGAGGAGCTTCTTGACATAACTGAATCCCGCGCCACTGGCGGGTATAGTAGAGGCTAATACAGCGCTAGGTAGCATTACAACTAAAGCATAGAATGCGGAAACTATAAAGGCATAAGGTGTTCCATGTCCTGTGAACCCTATGACAACACCTGTTAAGACGAATATTCCAGATCCTATAATCTGGCCTGTACAAAATCCAAGACAATCAAAATACGTTAACTTTTTTTTGTTCTTCCCTTTATTCATACGACTATTCACTTTTAACGGCTAAATAAAATTTCTTTCTTATGTTCAGCCCCTGCTCTATTCTTGTTCTTTGACATCGACTATTAAAGAATAACGGGGCTTAACTGACCGAAAAGAGCGTCAAGCCCAGTACTTTTAGTACTGGGAAGGAAAGCTAGGAGTCCGTCAGGACTCCTAATGTGGTCTATTCTGCTGCTCGATGTATTGCTTGAGGATGCCTATTGGCGCTCCTCCTACTGAACCCGCAAAATAACTCGGACTCCATAAAGACACATCTTCTACCCTTTCTCAATTCCATTAGACCAATCTTGTAAATAGCCATTTAAGTCTTTATATTAAACTATTATGAGCATTCAGACCAAAACACTATCAGTCAGAGTAAAAGACAAACACGCAAAGGTTCCGCGTGAGATGGCTTATGAAGTCAATCAAGTATTCAATCTGGCTAATGAGCTAACCATGAAAGCCAATCGTCGCACCAGCGACTATGGGCCGGTTAAGCCTGTTTGGTTGTCTGCTTATGATGTCCAGAAG